>DASYCL010000549.1:0-8298 GCA_036500245.1 Polyangiaceae bacterium
GCGAACGGCTTCGCGCTGAACACGTCGAACTACGTGACGACGGAAGAGAACATCGCGTTCGGCAAGAAGATCTCGGCGCTCGTCGGTGGATCACACTTCGTGATCGACACGAGCCGCAACGGCACCGGAGCGACGCCCGACAATCAGTGGTGCAATCCTCCGGGTCGCAAGATCGGCAAGCCGCCGACCACGACCACGAACGAACCGCTCGTGGACGGCTTCCTCTGGCTCAAGCGCCCGGGTGAATCGGACGGCGAATGCAACGGCGGCCCGAAAGCGGGCGTGTTCTGGATGGAAAAAGCGCTCGACATGGCGCAGTGATCGAGCCTCGCTCCGTTGAAACGCAAAAGCCTCCGAGGAAACTCGGGGGCTTTTTTGCGTTCGGCCATCGGGGCCCGGCGTGGCCGGCGCCAAGGCGTGCTAAAGAGGAAGAGCAAATGGACTCGAACCTTCGCGTCGTGTTCAGCCATGACGAAGCCAAGGCGCTCGATCGCGCCGAGGTGAGTCGGCTCACGCGCGAGCAGCGCTTGCAGATCGGGGCCGAACTGCACGCGTTTTGGGTGAGAAATTACTACCGAGATGCTCGCGGATTGGATCGCACGGTGCGCGTCGTTCAACGCTCGGAGCGTTGAATATTTGCTCGTCGGCGGGCAGGCTGTCATCGCGCACGGCTACCCACGCTTGACGGCGACATGGACCTATGGGTTCGTCCCGTCGCCGAAAACGGCGAGCGTGTGCTCACCGCGCTGGCGGAGTGCGGCGTTACCGCGGCGGGCTTGAGTGTCGAGCAGTTCGAAAACCCGCGCACGCTCGTCGTGCTCGGCCGCGAGCCATTTCAGATCGATATCCTGACGGATCTACCCGGTCTTTCGTTCGACGAAGCCTGGGGAAATCGCGGTCAAGTGACACTCGACGGCGTGACAATCCCGCTCATCGGCAAACGCGATCTGATCAAGAACAAGCGCGCGGTCGGCCGCCTACAGGACCTCGCCGACGCGGACGAGCTGGAGCGGATCGAGTGAGGTCCTGGCTCGACCACGCCGCAATTCGACTGTTCAACGCTCGGCATCGCCGCGCAGGTGCACCCCCAAAAAAATCTCGGCGTCCTCCGCACCCGCCGCGCCTTGGCGGTTTCTCCCTCACCCACAAAAGAAAAACGCCTCCGAGTTTCCTCGGAGGCGTTCTTCGTTTTGTGCGCTTCAGCTTGAAGTGAGCAGAGCGCTCACTTCGCCGCCACGGGCGAACCCGAGGGCACCATCGCGCGCTCGGATTGAGCTGGAGTCACGCCGTGAAAGCCACCCGTGAGTTCCGGGTAAGCCGGGCCACCGTGCTCGTGGAGGTCGAGCCCTTCGAGCTCGCCATCCTTGGAGACGCGGAGGGTGCCGGTGGCTTTGACCGCGTACATCAGCGCGAAGCCGACGACGCAAGTCGCGACGGTGATGGTCGCGCTGCCGATCGCCTGACCGATCAGCTGAGCCGTGCCACCGCCGTAGAATAGGCCGGTCACGACCGCGCCCGCCGAGTTGTCCGCGCCCATCGGCGTGGGAGCACCGTACTGGCCGGTGGCGAAGAAGCCGAGGCTCAACGTGCCCCAGATACCGCAGAAGCCGTGCACCGGCACTGCGCCAACGGGGTCGTCAATGCGTAGCCACTCCATGAGATCCACCGCGAGGATCACGACACCGCCAGCGATGGCACCGATCATGATCGCGCCGAACGGCGAGACCCAGTAGCAAGGGCAGGTAATCGCGACGAGACCGGCGAGGAAGCCGTTCACGGTGATGCCGCAATCCCAGATCTTGTTGCGCGGGTACATGAACGCGAGGGACGAGAGACCGCCGGCACAGGCCGCCAGCGTGGTGTTGGCGGCAACGCGGCCGATGCCGTCGGCGTCCATCGCGGACAGCGTGCTGCCCGGATTGAAGCCGTACCAGCCGAACCAGAGGATCACGCCACCGACGGCGGCGATCACCATGTCGTGGCCCGGTGGCATTGCGCCGCCGTCACGCTTGAACTTGCGACCGAGGCGCGGCCCGAGCGCGATTGCGCCGGTCATCGCGACGAAGCCACCGATCGTGTGCACGACGGTCGAGCCGGCGAAATCGTGGAATGCCGCCGGGTGGATCGTGTTGAGCCAACCATCCGGACCCCACGCCCAATGGCCGAGGATCGGATAGATGAAGCCGGACACGCCGAAGCTGTACAGCAAGTCGCCCACGAAGCCGGTGCGGCCGACCATGGCGCCCGAGGTGATCGTGCTGCAGGTGTCTGCGAACGCGAACTGGAACAAGAAGAAGGTGAGCATCGAGACGCCGGTGGTTCCGAACGTCGCCGGGGCGTTGTGCAGGAAGAAGAATTCCTTGCCGATCCAGCCGCTGCCCGAGCCGAACATGAAGGCGAAGCCCCAAGCCCAGAACAGGATGCCGCAGAGGCACGTATCGACGATGCCTTCGAGCAGGATGTTCACGGTCTCGCGCGTGCGCGCGAAGCCGGCTTCGAGCATCATGAAGCCCGCTTGCATGAAGAACACGAGGAACGCCGCAATCAGCGTCCACATGTTGTTGATCGGGTTCACGTACGCCGGCGGAGCTGCTGCTGCATCATCCGCGCGCGCGATGCCGAAATAGTGACTGGCCGCCGTGATTGCGATGAGCAATGCCCCAACGCCGAGCAATTTACTCGCCAAAATGACGGCGAACAGTTTGCGACTCCCTGGTTGTCGCCACCGTTCTTTCAATTTTTCTAACATCGAGTCACTCCTCAATTACGAGCTGCTGATCGCGAAGGGCGATCTGGTGTGGGCACCTGTGGAGTAACCCTCGGAGTGTTTCGTCTATTTTTCGGCCTCAGGTCAGAACTCAGAAACATATTTATGGAAAGCATCATGTGGTAGGCGTCGAACCGACACGCATAACGGCCTGATTCGGCTCCGCAAATCGGCGATCTCCAGGGCTCGATTTGGCGCCTCTGGCGCGCACGCCGGAACAAAAAAATCGTGTTTGAGTCGAGGATTCTCGGACAATTTTCTGGACCGAAAATCGAACGCGAGCGGACTCGCGCGGACGCGTCGATTGGGTCGAAATCGGGACGCTGCTTCGGCGAAACCCGAGCGGACACAATCCGGCTCGAGTCGGTGTCGGCGCGTGGCATTGTGGGACAACGGCCGGTTCGCTGCTCTGCCCGCGACGCGGTACGCGCGGCAGATTGCGCCAGCATATCCCAATCATGAAATTCTCATAAACTGTTTGCCTCGCGTCGGGGTCGAGCGGGCACAATGCTCGCGAGGCTCTTTCTCGAACCAGAAGCCGCGAGCAGCACGCCGAGATGTCCCAAGCGCGAACGGTCCTCATCATCGACGACGAGATCCAAATGCGGCGCACGCTCAGCGCTGCGCTTCGCGGCCAAAGCTACGAAGTGATCGAGGCCGCGACGGGTACCGACGGATTGCTCAAGTTGGCTTCGCGCACGCCGCGCGTGGTTTTATTGGATTTGGGCTTGCCGGACATGGACGGCATCGAGGTCACGCGTCGCATCCGCGAGCAGAGCGATGTGCCGATCATCGTGATCTCGGTGCGGGGGGACGAAAAGAACCAAGTCTCCGCGCTCGATTCGGGCGCCAACGACTACATCACGAAGCCGGTGCGCGAAGCTCCGTTTCTCGCGCGCGTCCGCGCGGTCTTGCGCAGCACGGATCCGGCGCGGCGCGAGTCTGCGGCGTTCGTGGTCGGCGGATTGCGCATCGATCCGGCGCAAAAACGCGCTTGGGTGCGCGGCGCCGAAGTCGCGCTCACCCCGACCGAGTTTCGCTTGCTCAATGTCTTGATGCAGGAAGCTGGGCGCGTCGTCACGCATCAACAGCTGCTTCGTCAAGTGTGGGGACCGACGCACGCGCGCGAGATCCAGTATTTGCGCGTCTACATGAAGCAGCTGCGCGAGAAGATCGAACGCGAGCCGGCGCGCCCAGAATTTTTGGTGACTTCGCCGGGCGTCGGCTATCGGCTCAAAGTGACGGATTAGCCCCGGGGATTTCCCGGCACCTCGCGTGCGCTCGCCACCCCGCGCGCGGGGTGTTACGGTCGTCCACGTTGGGGAAAATTCTAGCTTTGAGGAGCGAAGCGTGAAGAGCAGTCAGGACATCGAAGAGGCTCCCGCACAGCCCGTGCACGTGATCGAGAGCATTCCGGTACGCGGCGACAACAAGGTCACGGCCGCCGAGATCGCGAGCGAGGGCATTCCGACGCCGCCGCACCTGCGCATTTTTCCCGAGCTCGGCCGCGGTGGCATGGGCCGCATTCACCCGGCGACGGATCGTAACTTGCTCAGGCACGTGGCACTGAAGCGACTCGACAAAGAGCTGTCGCGAGTGCCGATGTACAAAGACGGTTTCATCGCCGAAGCGCAGATGACCGGCCAACTCGAGCACCCGAACATCGTGCCCGTGCACGAGCTTGCCGTTTCGAGTGATGGCGTGCCGTACTTCACGATGAAGCTGGTGCAAGGCATCAACTTCGACGCTTGGCTGCGCGACCCCGCACACGAGCTCGGCTCGACCGAACGCTTGCAAGAGGGGCTCGAGATTTTTTTGAAGGTCTGCGATGCGGTTGCGTATGCGCATCACCGCGGCGTGATTCATCGCGATTTGAAGCCGGAAAACATCATGGTCGCCGGCTTCGGTCAGGTTTATTTGATGGATTGGGGGCTCGCGCGGCTGACCAAAACGCGGCCCGCGTCGGGCGCGCGCGCGCAAATGGAGGCGAAAGGCCCGGTCGGCACCCCGACGTTCATGGCGCCCGAACAAGCGCGCGGCAATCCGGACGAAATGGATGAACGCAGCGACGTGTTCGGCCTCGGCGCGATCTTGTACGAAATCGTCAGCGGTAAGATGGTGTACGGCCCGTCGATGAACGTCGATTACGTGCTGTCGCGCGCCGCAGCCGGCAAAGTCGTGCCGATCGACGACGCGGCGATGGGCATCGGTGTGTCGAAGCGAATTCGCAGCATCGTCGAACAAGCGGTCGCGTCCGAGCCGAGCGATCGCTACCAATCGGTGGTCGAGCTGCAAGAAGCCGTGCGCGGGTTTTTGCGCGGCGGTTTGCACTTGCCGCGCAAAGTGTTCGCGCCGAACGAGGTCATCATCCGTGAGGGTGAAGTCGGGGATGCGGCGTACATGATCGTGAGCGGCGAATGCCGCGCATTTCGCGCTGTCGGCGGCGGCGAAGAGACGCTCGGGACCATGAATGCCGGCGACGTGTTCGGCGAGATGGCGCTGCTCTTGGCCGAGCCGCGCGCGGCGAGCGTGCAGGCGGTCGACCAAGTGACGGTGCTGGTGCTCGATCAGCAAACCATGACCGCGGGCCTCGGCTACGACGGCTGGACCGGCGCATTGGTGCGTGCGCTGGCGCAACGTTTCCGCACGCTCGAAAAGCAAGTGCGCGACGCGGGACTCAAGCGGAGCTGAGGTTTTTTTTGTGGGGGTTGCCTTTGGCGGCGAGTGCGAGCGCTGGCCAAGTCGGAAAGAGGAGCGGAACGGCGGCAGCCAGCTCGGCGTATGCGGCGAGGCCGCGCCGAGTCTCGCCCGAGCGCGTCACGACGCGAAACGCCGCTTCGCCGGCCTGCGCCTTCACTTCGTGGAACTCGAAGCGCGCGCACCAATCGAGCCGGCGTAGCAGTTTCGCGATGCCGAGAGCATGCGCGTCACGCGGATCGTACTCACAGCGACGCTCGCGCAATTCGGGCGTAAGGAACGCCAAGTACGAGGCGCCCATCACGTAGCTGAAGAGCTCCACGCGTGCGCTCACTTCGATCCAAAAGTGGAACATCACGCCGACCCAAAGCGCCGCGCGCCGAGTGCGCGGAAACCAAAGCTCGAGCGCAATGAACAACTCGGTCGAAATCGCAACCTTCGCGGCGACGCTGCCGAGCAACGGCGAGGCCAAGAATTGCTCCAGAAAAACCGGTAAATGCACACCCTTCGTCGCCCAGAACGGCGCGACGCTCATGAAGCGCAAGCGCAGCACTTGGCCGCCGCGCCAATCGGAGTCGAAGAGCTTGCCGCAAGCCGAACTCAAATAGACGAGCGAGACCTGAATTTGAAATAGCTTTCGTGCGAACGTCGGCGCGATGCGCTCGGCGGAGGGCAGGGCGAGCTTCGGCTTGGCGATCAGAAACGAGCGATCGCACGGCGTGAACGCGAGCAAGAAACCAAGGAGGAGCAGCGCGTAGCGATTGTTGTGATATTGCAGGCGATCGCAGCCGAGCAAAAATAGGCCGATGCAACTCGACGTCAATAGCGCGCCGCGCGACCAAACCCCCAAAAAAACCAGCACAGCCGCGCCGGACTCCAAGCCGAGCAGCGCCGTGTAGAGCGCACGCGTCGGCACGAGCGACTCGGGCCAAATCGGCAGATGAAAAAAATCTGCGAAGTAGCCGCCGTTTTCCAGCTCCAAGATCAAGCGCCCCGCGTTCAGAAACAACAGCAACCCGAGCGCGACGCGCAAAAGCCCGAGCAAGTACGCATCGCGTTCTTCCGCGAAGAATGCGTGCACGCGACTCGCTGTGGGTTCGTGCTCGAGGCTCATGGTCGCGCTGCCTCGAAGCGAAGCTGCGCCGGATCGCGACCGTTTTTGATCGTGTCGACGACCGCGATCAGCGCCACGGTTTCGTGATCGTCGGGAATGTGCGCGGCGACGTCGCGCAGCGCGAACTGCAAACGATAGAGTTGCGCTTCGAGGCCGTAAGAAGCGTGAATGTAGCGATCGAGCGTGCCGAGCACGCCGTCGTGCACGCGGTCTTGCCAGTGGAATTCGTGCGTCGCACCGGTTGCATCTCTGGCTTGCCAGGTGCCGTCTCGCACGGGCACGAGTCGGACTCGACCGCGCTTTTGCACGCGGCGAAAGAGCGCGATCTTCAGATCCGAAGACGCATTGAACATCTGAAACCCGAACACGAAGTCGGGACTTCGTTGTGCCCAAACCAACGCCGCGGCTTGGAGCGCGAGGTAGGCGCAGAAAAACGGCGCGCGCGCTTTCAACGGCAGATCGAGCAAGGAGCGCATGCGTCGGATTTCCCGCGTCGTTCCTACACCGTTGGCACGAAAAAATCCTGCTTACTCGGGGTTTCGCCGGCGGCTTTCGGCCTTACACCAATGACCACAGGCATTGGATCGAGAAATTTTCGGTCCCCAACGAGTGAGGACCGAAAATTTCCCGATCATTCGGCGTCATCTGTCATTCGGTGTCTTTCTGGTCGCAATACACCCAAGCGAGCTTGGGTGTAGCTTGAAGGCAACCGCGAGCGTGCCATGGCAAATTCGAACGGGACGATGAAGCTGCGCAAACGAGTGGTGGTCGTCGGCGCTGGGTTTGGCGGCATTTCAGCGGCAAAAGCGCTGGCTCACGCGCCCGTGCACGTCACGTTGCTCGATCGCTCCAATCACCACTTGTTTCAGCCGTTGCTCTATCAAGTGGCGATCGCCGGGCTCGGCCCGAACGAAATCGCCGCGCCGATTCGCAGCGTGCTGCGGCATCAAGAAAACGCGCGCGTGCTCTTGGCACAAGTAAACGGCGTGGATTTGCAGGCGCGGCGCGTGCTGACCGGCGAATGCGGGCCGCTCGAATATGATTTTTTGGTGTTGGCGCCTGGTGCGGTCAATTCCTACTTCGGCCACGACGATTGGGCGCACACTGCGCCCGGCCTGAAGGATCTGGACGACGCGGTGGAGATTCGCCGGCGCGTGCTGCTCGCGTTCGAAGCCGCCGAGCGTGAACGCGATCCGGCTCTGCAGCGCAAACATTTGACCTTCGTCGTGATCGGCGGCGGGCCGACCGGAGTCGAACTCGCCGGCGCGATCGCGGAGCTGGCGACGTTCGTGCTGGCGCGTGACTTTCGCGCGATTCGGCCCGACATCACACGCGTGCTCCTGCTCGAAGGCGGCCCGCGCGTGCTCGCCGCGTTCGATCCAGATATCTCGGCGCGCGCGCAGAAAAGCCTGCACGAAATGGGCGTCGAAGTCCGGCTCGGCGCGCGCGTGACCGGCATCGACGACGAAGGCGTGCTGCTCGGCACGGAGCGGATCGAAGCTTCGACCGTGCTCTGGGCGGCCGGCGTGCGCGCGTCTCCATTGTGCGAGCGCCTCGGGCTACCGGTGGACCGCGCCGGCCGCGTCCAAGTCGAGCAAAATTGCTCGGTGCCGGGCCATCCGGAAGTGTTTTGCATCGGAGACGCGGCGAATTTCACGCCCGAGGGTGAAGACGCGCCGCTGCCCGGCGTGAGTCCGGTCGCGATGCAGCAAGGTCGATT
>DASYCL010000550.1:0-2352 GCA_036500245.1 Polyangiaceae bacterium
CGCTGACGGCCGCGCCGAATAGCGCGAATCCAGCCCAAATCGCGGCGATTGCGCCACCCGTGCCGAGCGCATTGCCGCAAACAGTCGTCAACGCGACGCTGCCCGCGCTGCCCGCGCCGTCAACGCTCGCGACGAGCACGCCGCCGTTCGAATACACCGACAATTTCCTGCTCGTCGGCCTCGATCGCCGCCCGGATGGTACGGGCCCGGCGCTCTCGGACACGATCATCGTCGCGGTCTTCGACGAACCGAGCAAAGCCCTCGGTTTGATCAGCATTCCGCGTGATCTATGGGTCGAAATCCCGGGCCACGGCGAAGACCGTATCAACACCGTAATGAGCGTCGCGCGCCGCGCGGGGGAAGATCCGCTGGAGCTGCTCGGGCGTGTCGTGGAAAACACAGTCGGGTTGCCGATTGCACACGCTATGGCCATCGACCTCGGCGTGTTCGAGCGCGCAGTCGACGCGCTCGGCGGAGTCAGCGTGGACGTGCCGTGCCCGATCATCGACAACTTCGTCGATGCGCGCGATCCGAGCGGTCGGCGCAAGCTCGATTTGGCCGCCGGCAGCGCGCGCCTCGACGGCGTCACCGCGGCGATGTACGCGCGCTCGCGTCATGGTCGCTCGGATTTCAGCCGCGCGCGCCGCCAACAAGCGATCCTCGTCGGGATGCGACGCGAGCTCGGCAAGCCGGCCACGCTCGTGCGTTTGCCTGCGCTCTATTCCGAATTCGAGCATTCGCTCGAGACCGATTTGCGTCGCATCGACGTGCTGAGCTTTGCCGAACGCGTGCTCAGCGTCGATGCGCGTCACTTGCACGGCCTCGTGCTCGGCGTCGACGTGATCACGCCGTTTCAAACCCCCGACGGAAAAGCCGTATTGCGTCCGAATCACGCCGCAATCGACAGCGCGCTCAGCAAATTGTTCTCCGCGCCCGCGCCCGGCGCGCCCGAACGCGGCTCAGTTTGCCCGAAGGCTGACATCGCGCTCGGTGCGGGGTCTGGATGAGTTTGATGATGGTGATCATGTCTTTGGATTTTTTGCCCTGCGCGGGGAGCAGCGCTGGGCCGCTCGGGCGTCGAGCAGCGCGACTGGCGCCTGTTCGGTCAGTTCTAACGTGGCCGCCCTTCTTTTGAAAACCGTGATCAGCCGGGCGAATCAGTAGCTTTGTTTTATTTCCGGGCATCCGGCCCGAGCCCTTCGCGCGCGCTCTGGCGCGAAAGAGAAGACAAGAAGACAGAGATCTGAGGAATGGCTAATACTCGCAGCACACTTTGGATAACCTCACTCATTCGCTCGTTGGCTTGCTCGCGGCCGAAGCGGTGATCCGCGTGCGCGAACGCAAAGCTCCGCTGTCCGAATGGTCACGCACGGCGATTTATGCGCTGTCCATCATCGGCAATAATCTGCCCGATCTCGACTTCAGCTATTCGTGGATCAGCGGTAAACCCTTTGGCTATCTATTGCAGCACCGCGGTTACTCACACACGCTGCCCGCGGCGTTGCTGTTTGCGGTTTTGATTTTTGGGGTTGCCTTGTGGCTCGCGAAGCGGCGCGGAGAAGTCGTCTCGCGCGCGGATCGCCTGCTCTTCGCGGGCGTCGCCTTGTTCAGTCCGCTGCTGCACATCGGCATGGATTTCGCGAACAACTACGGCGTGCACCCATTTTGGCCGTTCTATGACGGCTGGTTCTACGGCGATTCGTTCTTCATCCTCGAACCGACATTTTGGCTCGTGATCCTCGCGCCGCTCACGTTCTCCTTGCGCTCGCGCGGCATTCGCGTCGCCCTGTGGGCTACGCTCGCCGTAGCGACCGGCGCGCTCTGGTATCGGCCGATCGTGCCGCGCGGCCACGCGATCGCGCTCACGCTGCTCACGCTCGCGCTACTCTTCGTAGCTCGACGCGCTCGCCCGAGCACGCGGTTGCTCTTGTCTTTGACGGGTTTCGCGCTGCTCGCCCTGACGTTCATTGGCAACTCGCGCGCTGCCAAAGCCTTGGTGCGCGCGCGCGCGGCCAGCGCTTTCCCCGGCGAAACAACGCTCGACGTCGTGGCGACGCCGCTTCCGGCCAATCCATTTTGCTGGAGCGTGATCGTGGTGCAACGTGAAGGCGAGCGCTATTGGGCGCGGCTCGGGCGCGCCGCGACGTTTCCGCGCTGGCTCGACGTCGATGCCTGCCCCTACGATCGCGGCGCGGATCCGACCACGCCGCTCGAGCCCTTGGACGTCCGCTCCGGAAATCGTCTGCGCTTGACCGACGAATACCGCGGCTCGACCGTCGAGCTCGCGACGCTCGCGCGCGATCGTTGTGAAGCGAGCGCGCTCTTGCGGTTTGCGCGTGTGCCCTATGTCAC
>DASYCL010000551.1:0-2324 GCA_036500245.1 Polyangiaceae bacterium
GTAGACGGCCACGGCTTGTTCGCGGCGTGACAAGAAGCGCTCGTACACGTCGGCCAGTTCGGCGAGCGAGCTCAATAGGCGCTCGCGATCGCCCGCCCGTTGCGCGTTGGCGACGCGCAACTTGAGCACGTTCTTCACGCCTTCGTAGTCGCGCAGCCGTTGGCGCAAAGACAATGCTTCGTCCATCGCCGCTCCGAGATCCGGATCGTGCTCCAGCGCTTCGCCGAGCAATTCCGATGCTTGCGCTAGATCGGACAGTTCGCGCGACGCAATCATCGACGCAGTGTGCAAGTACTTGGCTTTATGCTTCGGCTCATCGACGACTTCGGCCAGCTTCACGATCACCTGAATTAGCCGCGGCCAGTCTTTCTCCGCGCCGTAGAGCTGCATCAGCTTGGTCAGAATCGTGCGATCGTTCGGGCGCTCGCTCAGCGCGAGCAGGTAGCTTTTCGCGGCGTAGTCCGAATCGCGCAATTTGTTTTGAGCGACGTCGCCCATCTCGAGCAAGATCTCGACCTTGCGCTCGCCTTCGGAAAGGCCGAGCTCGCGGTAGAGCACGTCCATCACCTGGCGATGCTGATTTTCCGCGCTGAAAACCCGCGCCAGCGCGCCCAGCGGTTTCGTCGCCTTGGGGTCGAGCTCGCTCGCGCGTTCGAGCGCGCCGCGGGCTTCGTCGTTACGGCCGAGCTTGTGCAGGGCTTCGCCGCTCCTAAATTCGGCTTCCGCCTCTTCGCTCGGCGAGAGCAGCGAGCGCATTTCACCGAGCAGCTGCTCGCACAGCCAAAGTGCTTGCTCGGCGCTGCCGTGCTCGCTCGCGACCTCGGCGAGGCGCAGCATCGCGCTCGCGTCGGTCGAAAACCATTTCATCAAATTGCCGACCTGCGACAGCGCTTTGTCCGCCGATCCACTGCGCGCCAACGAGTCGACGTACAAAAGTGCGATCTCGCGCGCTTCTTCGGGCTCGAGCGCGTCGAGCTGCGAGAGCACGGGTTCGAGGCGCTTGGCAGCTTCGACGAAACGCTCTTCGTCGTGCGCCACGTGACCGAGCACGCGCAGAGCTTCCGAGTTAGTCGGGTCGATGTGCAGCGCGAGCTGCGCAGTCGCGACCGCGCGCGCCGAGTCCATTAGGTGCTTGTGGCAAATCAGGCTCATTTCGCCGGCCAATTGCGCTCGCTCGCGTTCGTTTTTCGCGACCTGAATTTCCTCTTCCAGGAGCTCGACTGCCGCTGCGTAGCTGCCGTGTTCGACGTATTTTTTGACCAAGCGCCGGCGTGCGGACACGTCGTCCGGCGTCAAATCGGCGGCGAGTTTGTAGCGGCGTAGTGCGCCCGCGGTATCGCCGCGTGCCTCGAGCACCTGGGCTGCGCGCACTTCGAGTTCCGCCTTCGCGGCCACCGTCGTCGCGCTCTCGCTCAATTCTTCGATCGCCGCGAGGGCGCTCTCGGCGTCGCCAACTACCGCGCGTAGCGTCGCCAGTGCATCGAGCGCGCCGGCGTGACTCGGGGCGAGCTCGAGCACACGCTCGTAGGCAGCGATCGCTTCATCCGGTTTTTTCAGGTTTTCGGCGAGCACGCGGCCGAGCAAAAGCCAGGCTTCGATTTGGCGTTCGACTTTGCCGCCGCCCGCGTGCCGGCGATAGAGCTCGGCGAGATCCGCGTAGCGCTCGAGCGCGCGCAAGTGGCGCGCGAGCTCGCGGCCCGCGTCTTGATGTTCGGGATCGAGCTCGAGCACGGTTTCGAGCGCTTCAGCCGCGCGCTCGTGATCCAAGTACTCTTCGTCGTACACGCCGGCGATGCGCTCGTAGAGCGTGATTTTCTGGCGCGCCGTCACGGCAATGTCGGCTTGCGCGCGCAGCACGTCGAGCAATTCGCGGTAGCGTCCGGCGCGCGTCAGCACGCGATCGAGGCCGCGCAGCGCATCCACGAAGCGCGGATTTTCGCCCAACACTTCGCGATAGGTTTTCTCCGACAAATCGAGCTTGTCGAGGTCCACATCGTAGCTCTCGGCGACTTCGCACAAGAGTTGATGGCGGTCGTCGCCGCGCAACGTCTTGGCGCGGGTTTGCCGCACCGCGAGGGCGCCGGCTGCGTCCCCCGCGGCGTCGAGCAGCGCGATTTGTCCGTCGGCTGCTTTGGCGTGTCCGGGATCTTCTTCGAGCACACCGGAGTAAAGTTCGCGTGCCGCCGCGGCGTTGCTGAGCCGCGCGTGCAACACTTCGGCGGCTTCGACGCGCAAATCGCGCGCCACGTTCGGCGCGGCCACGTCGGCACGGCGCAACAGTACTTGGCCGTACTCGGCCCACTGCTGCGCCCTCTTGTAGATGC
>DASYCL010000552.1:0-3181 GCA_036500245.1 Polyangiaceae bacterium
ATTACCTCGCGAAGCTACCGAAGAACGCCTGGCTCGTTTGCTACTGCGCGTGCCCGCACGCCGAATCCGGCACGCTCGCCGGAAAGCTCAACGCCGCCGGCTTCAAAAAGGTCACCGTGCTCGATGAAGGCTTGGGTTACTGGCGCGGAAAGAAATACGAAACGCACACGGGTGAAAAGCCGTAGCGGCTCCTCTTTTTCGCGCCGGAGCGCGCGCGAAGGCCGGCAGCCGAACGCCCGGAAATAAAACAGAGCGAGCAGGTTCGCGCGGCTGATCACGGTTTTGGAATGATGGGCGGCCACGTTAGAACTGACCGAACAGGCGCCCGTCGCGTTGCTAGAAGCGCGAGCGGCCAAGGCGCTTTGATACGCGTAGGGCAAAAACAAATAAATCCCGCACGATTTACGTCATCAATTCAGCATCAAGCCCCCGGAGCTTCTTGCGCAAGCGACGCTTACCGAGCCGAATGCGCGTCTTCACCGTGTTCGGTGAGACCTGCGTGAGCTCTGCCGCTTCTTCCACCGAGTAGCCGGCGACGAAATGCAGCGAGAGCGCCTCCGCTTGTGCGCGCGGTAGGCGAAAGAGCACGCGGCGCAGCGCTCGGGCGCGATCGAGTTCGCTCTGCGTCGCGCCCGCTGGCTCGTGCGCGAAGCCTTCGAGCGGCTCGAACCGATCGCTGCGTTCGCGCTCCCGGCGTTTGGCGAGTAACGCGACGCGCAGGCAGATCTTGTTCGTGTAGTGGAGGAAATCGCCTTGAAAGCGATAGTTCGGCAACGCTCTTAAGATTTCGAGCAAGCAATCCTGCGCGGCATCCTCGAGCTCGGTGTGACGCGGGCCCAACACACCGCGGCAAGTGCGTTCGACGGCGGGCCTAAGGCGCTGGACCAAACGCCCAAGCTCCCGAAGATTCGAGCTATTTTGCGCGCTTTCGGCGAGCAGGGTGAGCTCCGATCGCCGCGCGAGCAGGTCGCTCCGCCGGCGAATGCCGGAGGGCGGATCCGAGCCGCGCTCGGGGCGAATGAAAGCTTCGAGTGCCACTTTTTTTATGTGGTGAAGTGAGCGCAAAACCGTGGCTGAAATCGACTGCGATCGACGCCGCGGCAGCATTTCCCATGCTTTGTTAGATCGTGGCGGACATGCCGAAAAACCTGTTGCTAATCGCCATACTGGTGAGATTTTTCGGACGGCCGTTAAAACCAACATGGCGCTAGGGTTGCGCGGCATTGCCGCTGGTAAGACGGGTTCTGCATCTCCTGACGAGAGCGGAGCGCAGGATGCAAACGCACTCGCTTCGGCGACGAAGGTGAGGGTCTTGCTCGTCGATGACGACGACGCGGTGCGCGTCGCATTCCGGCGCGTGCTCGAGCGGCGTGGGTTCTCGGTGTTCCCGTGTTGCAGCGGGCAAGAGGCGCTCGACCGCCTCGCGTCAGGTTCGTTCGACGCGATGGTGAGTGACGTGCGCATGCCGGGCATGAGCGGCCTCAAGCTGCTCCGCGCAGTGCGCGAGCACGATCTGGATCTGCCCGTGATCCTGGTGACCGGCAATCCGGACGTCGACAGCGCGTCGGAGGCCGTCGAATACGGCGCTTTCAAATACCTGATCAAGCCGGTCGAAAGCGAGCACCTCGGGCAGGTGCTCGAGCGCGCGGCCACGGTCGGGCGCATGGCGCGCGTGAAGCGCGAATACGTCGAAGAATTCGGCAGCGCGACGTTTCGCGTCGGCGATCGCGCGGGCATTAGCGCGGTGCTCGAGCGCGCGCTCGGTTCGCTATGGGTCGCGTATCAACCGATCGTCAAGGCGCTCGACTACTCGCTCTTCGCGCACGAAGTGTTGATGCGTAGCAATGAACCCGATCTGCCACATCCGGGCGCGGTGCTGAAGGCCGCGGAGCGAGTCGAGCGCGTGCACGACGTCGGCGCGATCGTGCGATCGCTAGCGCTCGACGGGCTCGAGCGAGATGCCGAAGGCGTGCTGTTCGTCAATCTTCACCCGCAAGATCTGAAAGATGACAGCCTGTACGCGGCGGACGCGCCGTTTTCGCGCTTCGCCCAGCGCATCGTGCTCGAGATTACCGAGCGCGCGTCGCTCGAACACATCCGCGATTTGCGCGAGCGAGTGGCGGCACTGCGCGCGCTCGGCTTCCGGATTGCGCTCGACGATTTGGGCGCAGGCTACGCGGGGCTCACGAGCTTCGCTCAGCTCGAACCGGAGTTCGTGAAGCTCGACATGGAGCTCATCCGCGACATTCACAGCCATGCGATGAAGCAGAAAATCGTGCGCTCGATGGTGCGGCTATGCCACGACATGGGCAAGGCGATCATCGGCGAAGGTGTCGAATGCAGCGAGGAGGCGGAGACCTTGCTCGAACTCGAGTGCGACTACTTGCAGGGTTTTTTCTTTGCCAAGCCCGGCAAAGCCTTCCCCTCGCTCGCCGTGGCGCCGCGCTCGCGCTGATCTTCGAAGCGCACGAGCGCGGCTCGCGTCAGGCGCTCAGTCGCAGAGCCACTCGCCGTTGATGCAATCGCAGTTGCCCTGGTTGCCGTAGGTGCAAACCGTGGCTCTGCCGCAGTTGCCGCCCGGTGCTGGCTTCGTCGCCGGGCAACCCGGCGTGAAGCAGTTCCACTGGCCGTTTTGGCAGTCGCATTCGTCGCCGCCGGGATACGGGCAAATGAGCGCGCCGCGACACGACGTGTTGTCGGTGGGCATCGTCGCGGGACAGGCGTTGCCGCTGCCCACGCAGCGCCAATCGAGTGCGTTCGCGCGACCGGCCGCGCGCTGACACGTGCAGAGCTCACCTGGGTACGAGCAAACTTCGTTCTGATCCGTGCACGCGACCGGCGCGTTGGCGGTTCCGACTGGTGCAGTCGTGGGGCAAGCCGGAGCGCCGCCCGTGCCCGCGGCTCCGCCGCTACCCGCCGCACCTGCGATGCCAGTTCCGCCCGTGCCTGCGGCTCCGCCGGTCGCGCCGCCGCTGCCCACGGTGCCGCCGACGCTCGTGCCGCCAGTGCCGGCTGCGCCCGCCTTGCCCGCGCTTCCGCCAGCATTCGTTCCGCCAGCACTCGTGCCGCCGGAGTTGGTTCCAGCCGTTGTCGTGCCGCCCGCGCTCGTTCCGCCATTGCTCGAGCCGGCCGTACTTACGCCGCCGCTCGACGATCCGCCGCTGCCGCCGCTGCCGCCGCT
>DASYCL010000553.1:0-2271 GCA_036500245.1 Polyangiaceae bacterium
CTCTGCCGCGCTCGCCGAGCTGCGCACCGACGAACAAGCCGCGCGTCAGCTCCAATTTCAATTGCTGCCGAGCGACGCGCTTCGCATCGGGCCGCTCGCATTTCAGCGGCGGCTGTTTCCGTCGCAGCTCTTGAGTGGGGATTTTCTCGATTACTTCGCGCTGAACGAGCGCTACGCGGGGCTCTATCTGGCGGACGTAGCGGGTCACGGCGTGGCTTCGGCGTTCGTGACGGCGATCCTCACGACGTTGGTGGGAAAGTATCGCCAAGCGCTGCTCTTGCGCGGCGACGAAACCATTTTGCATCCGCAGCAGCTCTTGCGCGGGCTCGATGCCGATTTGAAAGCGCTCGCGATTCCGAAACACGTCACCTTGTTCTATGCAGTGATCGAGCTCGAATCGGGGCACATCGTGTACGGGAACGCGGGTGCATTTCCGTTTCCGCATTTGTCGAACGGCGCGACGAGCGTGGAGCTCGAATGCGCCGGGCGCCCGCTGAATTTGCCGGGCAATAGCGGTTTTGGTGCGGGCGAAACCAATTTGCTTCCGGGCGGTCGCTTGCTGCTCGCATCCGATGGCGTGCTCGAACTCACGCCGAAGCTCTCGCACCGCGGGCGCCGCGAGCAACTCGGCGCGTTGCTCGGCCCGGCGCGCGCGCTCACCGACATCAGCGCGCCGCTCGGCTTGTTTGAGCAAACTCCACTCAGTGACGACGTTGCGCTCTTGTTCCTACAACGCGAGGAGAGATCATGACCTTGGGACACGTCACTCATGCCGCTCACAATGGCGTTCACGTGCTGCGTTACTTTGGCAGCGTGAACTACACCTTGGCGCCAGGCCTCCAGCGATTTCTGGACGCGATTATTCACGATGGTTCGGTTTCTGGTTTGGTGTTCGATCTCAGCGCCGCCGAATCGCTTGACAGCACGAATTTGGGTTTGATGGCGCGCGCGAACGAGGAAGTGCGCGGCGCGGGCGCCGCCAATAGCGTGATCATTTCCAGCAACGAAGACATCGACGGCGTGCTGCGCAGCATGGGCTTCGATCAGTCGTTCGAAGTCGTGCCGGGTCGTGACGAGCAGGACGATAGTCCCGAGCCGATCGAATCCGCAGCGCCCAGCGCAGCCGAATTGCAGCGCACGATGATCGAGGCGCACCGCGCGTTGATGCGCCTCAGCGAAGCCGGACGGCTCGAGTTCGAGCCCGTAGTGGCTTGCCTGGAACGGGATTTGTCTGCCGGTCGTGCGTGAGCGGCTTACTGCTTCAAGCGTGCTTCTTGGCGCGTGGGTTGAAATAGCTCGATCGGATTGCCCGAGGGATCTTCGAGCAGGATTTGTTTGCCGCCCACGCCGGTGACGATCTCATTGCGGAAGTGCGCGCCCGATGTTTTCAGTGTTCCGACCAGCTCTTCCAGGTTTTCCACCTCGATCGCGAAGCGATTCCAGCCGCCGGGTTTCTGCGCTTCGCCACTGGGCATCACTTGGCCGCCGCCGGCGTTCGGATTCGATGCGCTCAGCACCAAGCGCAGCTCGCCGCGCGTGAGCATCGCAAACGACGGCGCGGGGTGCATGACTTCGGTGAAGCCGAGCTTGTCGCAGTAGAAGCGCAACGCAGCGTCAACGTCATCGACGATGTAGCGAACTTGCACGCTTGCCATATGGTTCTCCCTTTCGGCGAAGAGCGACGATTGCGAATTTCCGTAGCGGCTGCGCTCGGCACTGTCAAGCCCGCGAGCATGCGTGTTACGCGCGCGAGCTCGCGTACTACGACCGATCGGAACGCATGCTGATTCTGTGGCTGTTTGCGGGTGCGCTGTGACGTGGTTCCCCCACGTCCGGCGTAGCCGGCGTCAGGGGGAAATCGGCGTACCCCTTCGGGTATCACGCAGCGCGGAGCGCGAGCACGCCGAGCCGCGCCGCGTCGGATCGCGAGCGGGGCATCCACTGAACTCGTCCGAAGATTAGTGGACGCAGAGCACGTGATAGGTGTCGTTTTCGTTGTCGTAGGTCGGGCGACCACTGTCGAAGCAAACGATCCAGCTGATGTTCGAGCCGGCGAGCACAGTCGAGGTTTGGTAGCAACTGCCGAGTGTGGTTGCGGACGAGACGGTCGGGAACACGGTGTTGTCGATCGCGGGATAGACGCGGCTTTCGTCGACGATGGTTTGTAGTTCTTTCATGCTCGGCGCGCGCCAGCCCGCGCCGAGGCCCGAGCAATGCGTTTGAGCGGCGGCGAACGTGTAGTTGTTTCCGTCGTCAGATTGCTGCCAAATC
>DASYCL010000554.1:0-3805 GCA_036500245.1 Polyangiaceae bacterium
GGGCCCCTGCGGCAAGCACCGTAATCCGCTCGACAAGGCTCGGGCCCGCCTGCCCCGAAATAAAACAAAGCAGCAGATTCGCGTGGCTGATCACGGTTTTCGATAGAGGGGCGGCCACGTTAGAGCTGACCGACCAGGCGCGTCGCTCGACGCGCGGGCGGCCAAGCGCTGTTACTCGCGCAGCGGAAAAAGAGACTCGCGGAAGGTCAAAACCCTTCGCCGGCCGCCACTGATTCACTCACTCGGGAGATTATTAGTAAGGATGATTTTTGACTGAAATTCCGGCGTGCCGACGTTGCCGTGATGACAACTCTTGCAGTGCAGCGGTGCGCCTTTTTCTGTCTCGAAATCTTCAACCAAATGGGTCGTCATCCACTCGATTGCGAAGGACTCTTTACGAGGCTCGCCCAGGATTTTGGCAACGCCTGTGTCTCCGCTGGTGTGACAGTTGTTGCACCAAACTTCGCCGCCGCCTTTCTTGCGCAGCTTGGGGATGAGCTCCGCGGCCATCCAATTGGCGATCTCTTTGCGGTGCGTCATCGCGCGATAGTCGGGCACGAGGTGACAGTAGTTGCACGGCACGCCGAGGAAGTGCGTGACGCCGCCCATGATCGTGTACACCTCGCGTTGGCAGCGCGCTTTGGCGGCGAGCCCGGTGTATGCGCGTTCGAGCGGCTCCGGCGGAGGTTTGCCGGGCTGCTGCACGCAATCGTCGGGCATGTCGGCGACGCGATGAGCGATCGGTGCGAGTGAACTCGCGCCGGGCGCAGGCGCAGTTGCCGGTTCGGGAGCACCACCGCACGCAGCGATTACTGCAACGAACAGAGACGGTACCGGCCCGACTGATTTCACGCGCGCGACCATACACCAGTGGCAAGGGCGGCGATCAGGCTGCGTGAAGCGCTGTCCGTCCGCGCTTCAGACAGGAAATAGCCATCAATCGCACGAGTTTTAGCCCGGGCGGATGGCTTGTTGCTGCGCGATTCGGGCTGGTCTACTTGCAAGCAAATTCCCGAGGAGTGATTCGAACCATGGCACGAAAGAAAATTGGTCTGATCGGCGCAGGCAACATCGGTGGCGAGCTCGCGAACTTGGCGGCCACGAAGCAGCTCGGGGATGTGGTGCTGTTCGACATTCCGGCGAAGGAAAAATTCGCGCAAGGCAAAGCGCTCGATCTCGAGCAAGCCAGCGCGCTGTCCGGCAGCGACGCGAAGATCACCGGCTCTTCGAACTGGGAAGATCTGGCGGGCACGGACGTGCTGATCATCACCGCCGGCATTCCGCGTAAGCCAGGCCAATCGCGCGACGACCTCGTCGGCACGAATTTGCCGATCATCCAAAACGTCGCCGACAACGCCAAAAAGTACTGCCCGGATGCGTTCGTGATCGTGATCAGTAACCCGCTCGACGCGATGGTTTACGAGTACAAGCGCCGTGTCGGCGCGCCGCGCGAGAAGGTCGTGGGCATGGCCGGCGTGCTCGACAGCGCGCGTTTCGCGCTGTTTTTAGCGCGCGAAACCGGCGCCAGCATCAAGGACGTGCGCGCGACGGTGCTCGGCGGCCACGGCGACGACATGGTGCCCGTGCTCGGCTACACCACGATCAACGGCATCCCGGTGGAGCAACTGATCTCGAAAGAGAAGCTCGAAGCGATCGTGAAGCGCACGCGCGGCGGCGGCGGCGAAATCGTGGGCCTCATGGGCACGAGCGCGTACTACGCGCCGGCCGCGAGCGCGATCGCGATGGCCGAAGCGTACTTGAACGACGAAAAGCGGATTTTACCGGCTGCCGCGTACCTCGAAGGCGAATACGGCTGCAAGGATTTGTACCTCGGCGTGCCCGTCGTGATCGGCGCGGGCGGCGTGGAAAAGATCCTCGAGATCAAGCTCACCGAAGCCGAAAAAGCGATGCTCAAGACCAGCGTCGACAGCGTGCAGAAGGTCGTCGACATCGTCAAAGCCAAGTCCTGAGGCTTCGAGACCGAACACCATGAAGATCCACGAATACCAAGGCAAGCAGATCTTTCAGCGCTACGGCATTCCAACCCCCAAGGGTTATCCGGCGTTCACACCGGCGGAAGTCGAGCAAGCCGCGAAGAAGTTGATCGACGAGACCAAAATCCCGGTCGTGGTCGTCAAAGCGCAGATCCACGCGGGTGGCCGCGGCAAAGGCGGCGGCGTCAAAGTCGTCAAGGGTGGCCCCTCGGAAGCGAGGAGCGTGGGTGAGAAATTGTTCGGCATGCAGCTCGTGACGCACCAGACCGGCCCGGCCGGGCAAAAGGTGCAGCGGCTCTACGTCGAGCAAGGGCTCGATATTGCGCGCGAGCTCTACTTGGGTTTGGTGGTGGATCGCGAAAAGCGCCGCATCGCCGTCATGGCCTCGACCGAGGGCGGCGTGGAGATCGAAACCGTCGCGGAAAAAACGCCTGAAAAGATCCTGACTGAGCATCTCGATCCGGTGATTGGTCTCGGCGCTTACCAAGCGAGGAAGCTCGCTTACGGACTCGAAATCGGCAAAGGCACGCCGAACCCGAAAGAGACGATCGCCGAGTTCGGCAGGCTTTTGACGAAGCTCGCCGAGCTGTTCGAAAAAGAGGATTGCTCGCTGTGCGAGATCAATCCGTTGGTCGTGACCAAAGAGGGCAAGGTCGTCGCGCTCGATGCGAAGATCAACTTCGACGACAACGCCGCGGGTCGCCACAAAGAATGGATCGAGCTGATGGACAAGGCCGAGGAAGATCCGGTCGAGCTCGAAGCCAAAGAAGCGGGGCTCAGCTACGTCTCGCTCGACGGCGACATCGGTTGCTTGGTGAACGGCGCCGGGCTCGCGATGTCCACGATGGACATCATTCAGCACCACGGCGGCTCACCGGCGAACTTCCTCGATGTCGGCGGCGGCGCGACCAAGGATCAGGTGAAAAAAGCCTTCAGCATGATCTTGTCGAGCTCGAAAGTGAAAGGCATCTTCGTCAACATCTTCGGCGGCATCATGAAGTGCGACGTGATCGCCGAAGGCGTGGTCGCGGCGACCAAAGAGCTCGGGCTCAAGGTGCCACTCGTCGTGCGCCTCGAAGGCACGAACGTCGAGCTCGGCAAGAAAATCTTGAAAGAGAGCGGGCTCGCGATCCAGCCCGCCGACACGATGGATGACGGCGCGCGCAAAATCGTTGCTGCGATCAAAGCCGCGTGAGCGAGAGGCTTCTCTGAAAAATGGCTATCTTAGTCGATAAAAATACGAAGGTTCTGGTTGCCGGCATCACCGGCAGCGCCGGCTCGTTCCACGCGCGGCAATGCATCGCGTACGGCACGCAGATCGTCGCGGGCGTCACGCCGAACCGCGGCGGCGAAAAGTTCGAAGCCGAAGACGCAAACGGCAAAAAAGTGATCGTGCCCGTGTTCGACACGGTCGCCGAAGCCGTGAAGCAAACAGGCGCGGACACATCGTGCATCTTCGTGCCGCCGCTCGGCGCAGCGGATGCAATCCTCGAAGCCTTCGACTCGAACTTGAAGCTCACCGTGTGCATCACCGAGGGCATCCCCGTAATGGACATGATCCGCGTGCGGCGCACGATCGAAGGTCGCGCTGGGCGACTAATCGGGCCGAATTGTCCGGGCATCATCACGCCGGGCGCGTGCAAAATCGGCATCATGCCGGGCCACATTCACCGCGTCGGCAAATATGGCGTGGTCTCCAAATCCGGCACTTTGACCTACGAAGCGGTCGGGCAATTGACGTCCCTCGGCATGGGTCAATCGACTTGCATCGGCATCGGCGGCGATCCGGTCGCGGGCATGGACTTCGTGGA
>DASYCL010000555.1:0-2931 GCA_036500245.1 Polyangiaceae bacterium
ATTTACTCTCAAAAGAAGGCGATACCGGCGAAGCCTTCGGGGCGGATGATTGGCGCATCCGAAACGCCGAGCTCGGGCGACACGCGCTCGACCACCGCGGCGCCGACGAAGGGCGATAGCGCACCCAAATCCAGCCCGAGCGCGAGTCGATAGTGCACGTGCTCGACGAGCTCGGGCGAGAACGAGCGCTCGGTGTCGTGCTTCTCCGAATAGCTCACACCCGGTTCGACGAACAATTTCCACGCCGTGAAGTGCCCGCCGAGGCCGAGCTCGTAGCTGTAGCTGTGATTGCTCGGGTCGTAGCCGCCGCCGACCTGAGTATAGAGCAGGCCGATCGTGAATTTCGCGGCAGCGTTGAACGGCATGAACGTGCTGCCCCAAATCACCGGTTGCACTCGGCCGTTGCCCGCGATGCTGACCAAGCCGATCGAAGTGCCGTGCACGCGCCGCGCGACGTTGATGACTCCGACCTGCATGCCGTCGACGTCACCGGCGACGTTGACCACGCCGATTTGCATGCCGCGAATTTGCTCAGCGATGTTGGTGACGCCCGCGACCTGCAAGCCGTCGACCGCGCGCGCGCGATTGAGCACGCCCGCTAGCTGAAATCCGTGCAAATCCTGCGCGAAATCCGCGATGCCGGCCACGCTGCCGCCACGCACTCCAACGCCGACGTTGACCAAGCCGGAAGCATTGATGCCGTTCAGATCGCCGCCGGCACGATTGTAGAACGAAGCGAAGCTGACGCCGCGGACGTGCTGCTCCGTGTTCAGCACCATCACGTTGAACCCCACGCCGTCAATCGCGCCGACGCGGCTGTAGACGAGCCCGAACTCGCCGTTCATCACGAAACGATCGCTCTCTGGAAAGGTGCTGAGCGGATGAAACAGCGTCAGCGCGAACAGCGGATAGTTCTTGCGCAGGAGCTCATTCGGCAGCGGCTCTTTGGCGAGCTTTGCCGCGCCGGTTTCCGCGTTTGATTTGGGTTGTGGGTTGCCTGGCGCGTCGGTTTTCGGCGCAGGCTGAGCGGGTTTTGCCGGCGGGTTCGCGCCTTCGTTCGGCGTCGCGGCTGGCGTTTTCGCTGCCAAGCCCGCGAGCAATTCCGCGGCTTCATCGCGCGCCAAATTGCCGGACAAGAGCGCGATCAGCTCCGGCGCGCGCGCGTCGTCGCGCGGCAACGCGATCGAGCGCGAGCGCGAGCGCGTCACGCCGCTTTCCGCGTGGTAAGCGATGCTCACCGTGTGATCCGCGTTCAGCGTGACATCGAGGCTCGGCGCGCTCGGCGCACTCGCACTGAGCGCAATCGGCCGCTTCAGCTCGAGCTCGATCGCGCGGCGAATTGCCTCCGGATCGAGCTTTGCGTCGCCGAGTGAGAGTACGAGCGGTAGCGCCGCGCTCGCGGGCGTGGTCGTCGCGTCCGTGCCAGCTGTCGCGCCGGCCGTCTGCGCGACGGCAGCGTGTACTGCGCAAAGGGAGGCCAAGAGCAGGCTCGCCGCAAGTCCAAGGAAGCGCATCACTCGACCTCGAAGTGGCAGGTGTAGACGATTTCGGTCGCGACCGCGTCGCCGTTTTTGGCGCGTGGCGCCGACCAGCGCGAACCGAGCACGGTACGCCGGCAGGCCGTCCCGAAGCCGGTCGCGCTTTCGCTGATCAGTCGCGCGCTGCGGATCACGCCGTCGCGATCGATCCGCGCGCGCACGCTGGCTGTGCCGCCGAGAGCGCGTGCGCGCGCTTCTTCCGGGTAGTTCGCGCGCAGCAGCCCTTCGAGCGAAGGCGGTCGCGGATGCTCCGAGAGATCGCTGGCCGCGACGAGCGCTGCATCGGTCGTGCGAACGGGCGCTGGCGCAGTGCTCGCGATTGGGGCGCGCGCGCGGCCCAAGCCAATCGGTCCGTTCAGCGCGCTGCCGTCACCGGTCGGCATGGCGAAGCCGCCACTGTCGTTCGTGAGCGTGACGCCACTGAGATCGAGTGCGGCCGCCGCGTTCGCCGTGCTGGTTGGGGCTGGGCTACTCGCGGTTTGGTTTTGGATTTTGGGGGGTGCCTGTTGCGGGCGGACCGGCGCGGGTGCGGCCTCGTGCGGCGCGGGCGCCTCGGGCATTTTCGGCGGAGCGTCTCGGTCGGGCGGCGGAGGCGCGTTCAGCTCGAAGCTCACGGTGCTCACGGAAGCGGCCGCGCTGTCCTCTAGCGGGCGAACCACGAGCGACGCATACGCGACTCCGTGGAGCACGAGGCTCGTGGCGAAAGCCACTAGAAATATCGCTCTGGCACGACAATTCATCGCATCCTCAACGAGGCTCATGCAAGAGGGCTTCGGGGTCGACATTGAGCGCGAAGCGCGTCACTTGCTCGGTGCGCAGCAGATCGATCACGTGCACCACGTCGCGATGCGCCGAGGCACCGTCGGCGGCGATCACCGCGCGCACGTCGTTGTCGAGCGCGTGCGCCGCGTGCACGCGATCGCGAAACACTTGGTCGTCCACGCGCGTGCCGTCCAAGTAGAGCGCGCCGTCGCGCGTGAGGGACACTGCGAGCGTGCTGCTCGTGGCTTCACCGGTCGCGCCTTTGGGCAAATCGACCGGAATCGCGTGCGACGCCAAATACGACGCCGTGACCATCAGCACCACGAGCAGCACCAGCACGACGTCGACCAGCGGCGTCACGTTGATCCCGCTGATCATCTCGTCCGAATTGTCATTTGGCGTGGCCATGATTCACTCCGCGGGCGCGAACGCGCCGGATTTGAGGTGCGCCAGCACTTCGCCGGAGAGCGCGTCAGCGCGACTCAGCCGCGCGCGGATCATCCGCTGAAACAGATTGAACGCCGCGACCGCCGGCAACGCGACGAGTAGCCCGACCGCAGTGGCGACCAGCGCTTCGCCGATCTCGGCCATCAGCGCGGCCGAAACTTGGCCTTTCGAGTGCGCGAGCTCG
>DASYCL010000556.1:0-8000 GCA_036500245.1 Polyangiaceae bacterium
GGTTCGTCGAGCAACGGCGGCAATACGATGGTCGGCACGGGTGGCAACGGTTCGCCGCAAGGCGGCTCGGGCACGATCCCGGGCGCCGGCTCGAGCTCGATCGGCGGCACCACGGGCACGGCAGGCGGCACCGGCACCGCGGGCAGCGGCGGCGGCACTGCGGCGATGTGCTCCACCGATCCGAACTTGGTGAATGCCACGGGTTGCTTCGTCGGGTGCGACCCGACGCTCACCACCGATAACCCTCAAGGGTTACAAGGTGCGCTCTACACTTTCGGCGATGGCTCTTCCTGCACGCCAGTGAACCCGCCTTGCAGCGCCACGGGCGTGTGCTTGAGCGGCGCCACCGTGGTCGACATGACCTACGCCAAGTGGGGCTGCGGCATGGGCCTCGAGCTGAACGCGACTGGCGGCACGGCCAGCGTGAAGCAAGCGTACGCCGGCCCGGCCCAGTGCTTCAAATACACGCTCACCGGCAACAGCGGCGGCAACGAAGTGCGCATCGCCTTCACGCAGACGGCGGACACGACCGGCAAAGTCTCGCCCTACGTCAGCCTGAAGCCATTCACGAACGGCGCGAGCGGCACGATCTGCCAAAAAGACGTGAGCTGCCAGGGCCAGATGAACTGCGCCCTCACCGGCTCGGTCTACGACCTGCAAGTGAACGTGGTCGGCGGCAACAACGCCGGCTCGTACAACGTGTGCTTGACCGATTTGGAGCCGGTCACGTCCGGCACTTCGACGCTCACGCAGCTGTGCGGCGCGCAGGGCTCGTCGAACGGCACCGAAGACGTCGGCAAGTACTTCGCGCAGAACAACGTGAACGCCGGCCACGGCAGCCTCTGCCTCACGCCCGCGCTGAGCGGCACCAACGCCTCGTTCACGGTCGATTCGGCTGCGCTCACCGGCAGTGGACTCGCCGCTTACCCGTCGCTCGTCGACGGCTGGCACTACGGTCGCAAGTCGACGGACTCGGCGCTACCGAAGCTCGTGAGCGGGCTTTCGAACGTGACCACGAGCGTCGCTTACACGAACCCCAACGGTGGCACCTGGGACGCCTCATTCGACATCTGGGTCTTGCCGAACAACAGCAACCCCGCGGATCCCAGTGGCGGCCTCGAAGTCATGCTCTGGCTGAATGATTCGAACGTGAACCCCGCCGGCAACAACACCAACAACCCCTACATGGGCTGGGAAGTGTGGAGTGGCCAAGTCAGCAGCTGGAAGTACGTCGCGTATCGCAAGACCGGACAATCGACCTTCAGCGGCGATCTCGCTCCGTTCATCAAGAACGCGGTCTCGGTCGCGGGCCTCGGCGGCACGCCCTACCTCGCGGGCGTCGAGTTCGGCTACGAAGCGTACGACAATGCCGTGCAAGGGATGCACGTGACCTCGTACTCGGTCAACGTGCAGTAGCTCGAGCTCGGCGACGCAAAAAGACGCCCGGTGCGCTCACTCAGCGCGCTGGGCGTTTTCTTTTTTGTTGGGGTGCCCACGCGCAAGCCCGCCTACGGCGTGCGGAAACTCGCCCCATGATCATCGGAGATGAGCACACTGTAAGATTGTGACGGGCGATTGGCGCCGCCGTAAAGAAACACGCGATTTTCGAGCGTGAGTAGGTGCGAAGGCACGCGCACGTCCACGCGCACTTCCGGATGTTCGGCGATGTCGTACGCGACGTAGAACGGCGTCCAAGTGCGGCCTTCGTCGCGGCTCGAGCTCACACGCACGATGTCCTTGCTGGTGACGGCGAGCACGGTCGTGCCGTGCGCGCGCGCGATGTCGAGCGTTTGCTCGTACATGCCAGGCATGGCGTCCGCGCGCGGGCCGGGCAAGAGCGCGCAGCGGCCGCCGAACGGGCAAGCGAAAATCGTCACGGATTTGCTGTTTGGCGCGCGCACGATCGCGACCAGCGCGCGTTCGTCGCAAGCGACGGCTTCGACGCTGCTATTCTCGGGTGCGAGCCCGGTCGCGTGCGAAGTGCCGTCGGCTTCGGTCGAGCTCACTTCGAGCACATCGTGGTCCGCGCTGAGCCCGACTTCGAATGAGCGACCGTCACCGGTGAGGCAGCGCTCGGCAAAGTCCGAACCCGCGCTCGCGGTCGAAACTGGGCGCCAAGTCAGCCCGCCGTCCGTGCTCTTGTGCAACGACAAATGCGCGCCCTTGCCGAATGCGAGCCAGACCGCATCTGGCGTCTTCTTCAGCGAGCGATACCGAGCGCGAAAATTCGGAATGCCGCGGCCGACAGCGGGGCGCGCTAACCCCACGGGGTGAATCGCTTCGTAAGCGCCGAGCGATGGTTTCACGAGCGCGGTGTAACCGCGCACGAACGGCCACGCCGCGTGCGCGGCACTGACGAGCGGCTCGATCGTCACCGCGAGCGCCGAAGCAGTCTCACTGCCGCCGAGGCCGTACTCGCCGAAGCTCGCAGCGCTGAGCTCGTGTTTGCGCGCGATCTCAGCGGCGTTCGTGATCGCGAGCGCGTGCTTGCTGCACTTTTCGAACGGCCGATCGCTCGGCGCCGCCGCGACGATGCGCCGGTGCACGAGGCGCCCAAACTCCGCGGGGTTATCCCGAAACAAGGCCGGCCCGGTCGGGCCGACCATGCACACCGCATAGTCAGCGACGCTGGTGGCGAGGCTGTGCACGCGATAACCCGCGAGTGCGCGCGGAATCAGCGAGCTCAAGAGCCAGGCGCACAGGCCCAGGATCAGAACGCTACGAAGCCGAAACGGTAACTGCGGAAAAGCCGCGGAAGCTGCAGCCGGCGCGAGGGCCATGCTGCACACACTGAGCAATATCCGTCACTTGGGCCAACTTTGGCGCGGCCGTGGCGCGGGCTCGGGCACGCCCGGCCATTTCGGGTTCGTGTTCCTTTCTCGCTCGCGCGCGGCGCGCCGCGACAAGACTTGGGTCTACGCCCGAACGCCTGGGTCGGCCCCCGACAAGGCCCGGGTCCGCATTCCCGGGAAATAATACAAAGCCACCGGTCTCGCGCGGCTGATCACGGTTTTCGAAAGCCGGGCGACCCCACAAGACCTGACCGAACAGGCGCCCGTCGCGTCACTCGAAGCGCGGGCGGCCAAGCGCTCAATCGCGCGCAGGGCTAAAAAACCAGACCGGCGACACAAGTTGTCAGCACTTGGAAGCGCTGCTCAACCCATAGTGCGCGGAATCTCGTCCGTCTTCAGGCGCTTGCGACGGCGACGAGCGGCTTCGCTCATCTTCTTGCGGCGCTTGATCGACGGCTTCATGTAGTGTCGGCGGCGCTTGAGCTCTCGCAAAATGCCTTCTGCGGCCATCTTGCGCTTGAGGTGCTTGATCGCACGCTCGATGCCTTTGTCACCGACCTGGACCTCGAGGGGCCTGCACTGAACCGATTCGCTGGTATTAGCCAAGGGGCCGTCGGTATGACAGACCGAGCCGCGCTTGGCAAGCCCCGCCGCGCCGGAATTCGGCCAAGCTCAGCCGAAATCAGCCGCCGAGGAGCACCCCCCACCCAAAAATCCAATGGAATCCCGCTTTCGTCCCACCGCCATCAAAGCCCCGCACGGCGCCCGCACCTTCGAAGTGACCTGGGCCGACGGCGAAACCATGGCTTTTCCGCACGAGCTCCTGCGCGGCTATTGCCCGTGCGCCGGCTGCCAAGGGCACTCCGGCGAGATCCGTTTTCAAGAAGGAGGCAACGAGGAGCTGCGCGAGATCGAACGAGTCGGCAACTACGCGCTCTCGTTCACTTGGGGCGACAGCCACAACTCCGGCATCTACAGCTTTCGCTATTTGCGCGAACTCGGCGAGTTGATCCAAGCACAAGGCGCCGAAGCCGTGAAAGCGCTGGGCGAGATTTCGCGGGTGTGACCGAGCGAATTGCGGTCGTGACGACTTCGTATCCGCGCGAGCCGGGCGACGCGTCGGGGCATTTCGTGCACAGCGAAGTCAAAGCGCTGGTTCGCGCGGGCCACGACGTGTCGGTCTTTGCGCCAGGTTTTGGGGTGGATGCGCGTGACGGCGCGCACGTGCACTGGCTCGGCGATCGCGGCGCGTTCGGTTGGCCCGGCGCGCTCCCGCGTTTGAAAGACAATCCGCTGCGCGCGTTCGGAGTCGCGGAATTCGCGCTGCGCGCCGAGCGCGCTTTGCGGCGCGAGCGACCGTTCGCGCGCGTGCATGCGCACTTTCTCTTGCCGAGCGCGTGGCCAATCGCGGCCTTCGCCGTTCGCCGCGACGCAACCAGCGCGCTCGAATTGGTCGGCCACGGCTCGGACGTGCGCTTGTTTTGCCGCTTACCGAAGCAGTTACGAAAGCGAATCGCGAGCGTGTGGCTCGCTCGGCGCGCGCGGCTGCGCGTCACGAGCACGGAACTCGAGCGGCTGCTGGGCGCGGCAAATCCCGAGCTTCTGCCGAGTATTTTCGTCGAGCCCGCCGCGATCGACGTAGCTGGCGCGCCCAATCGCGCGCGCGCGCGTCACGAGCTCGGCATCGCGGAAGCGGCAAAAATCGTGGTCGTCGTCGCGCGGCTGATTCCGGAAAAGCGAGTCGGAGTGGCGCTCCGCGCGCTCGCGCTGCTCGAAGATGCGAGCGCAATCGTCGTCGGCGATGGCCCAGAGCTCGAGGCGCTGCGACGCGAATTTCCGCGCGCGCGCTTCGTCGGTCGTGTGCCACGCAGCGAAGCGCTCGCGTTCATCGCCGCGGCGGACTTGCTCGTTAGCGCTTCGGCGCACGAAGGCGCGCCGAGCGTGGTGCGTGAAGCCCGCGCGCTCGGCGTGCCTGTCGTGGCCGTCGCGGCCGGCGATCTGCCGGCTTGGGCCGAGCGCGACGCGGCCATCTGGCTCGCGCGCGGTTGACGCAGCTCAACCTTCGGCGTGCACGCGCGGTAAGAGCTCGACGAAGTTACACGGCTTGGTGCGCGCATCGAGCTGCGGCACGATGATCTTTTCGAGCGCGAGCTTCACCGCGCCGGTCGAGCCAGGCAGGATGAACACGAGCGTCGTGTCGCAGAGGGCGGCTTCGGCGCGCGACTGAATCGTCGCCGCGCCGATGTCGGCGTAGCTGAGCGAGCGAAACAGTTCGCCAAAACCCGGAATCCATTTCGTCACGAGCGGCGCGAGCGCTTCCGGCGTGACATCGCGCTTCGTGATGCCGGTGCCGCCCGTCGTGATCACGACGTCGATCGCCTGTTGCTTGACGCCGAAGTCGATGGCTTCGCGGATCTTCGGCAAATCATCCTTGATGATCGTGCGCTGCGCGATCACATGTCCGGCCGCCATCAGCTGATCCATGAGCAGCGCGCCGCTCTTGTCGGTCTCGAGCGTGCGCGAGTCGCTGATGGTGAGGATGGCGATTTGCAGGGGTTTCGGCGTCGGATCCATCGCGCGCCGAGCGTAGCGCGATTTCGCCGAGCGCGTGTATGCTCGCCACGTGCGCCGCGTGGCTTGCTTGTTTTTTTGGGGGTGCTCCTGTACGGCGAGCTGCGCGCGTTCGGTCCCCAGCGCGCCGCTGCCCGACTCGAAGAGCAACCCAACCTCAATCCATCCCAACACCGAAGCCGTGCCGGCCACGCTTCCCCTCGCGGCAGCGAGTGCCAACTCGAGCACGGCGAATGTCGCCACCTCATCCGACGCGGGAGCGGCGCTCGCACCCACTGACGACTCCGCGCAGAAAACGGTGAGCACGCTGACGGGCGGCGCGGGTGCAGTGCGCGCGGAGTACGGCGCGGTCGTCAGCGTCGAACCGAACGCGACGCGCGCCGGCGTGCGCATGCTCGAACAAGGCGGCAATGCGGTCGACGCGGCCGTCGCGACCGCGTACGCGCTCGCGGTGACTCATCCGAGCGCCGGCAACCTCGGCGGCGGTGGCTTCATGCTGATTCGTCCCGCGGGCGGCCCGACTTTCGCGCTCGATTTCCGCGAAACCGCGCCGCTCCGGCTGACCCGCGATCGCTTCGACGCGATGGAAAAAGCCGGCGGGCTCGGTCCAGTTTCGGTCGGTGTGCCGGGCAGCGTCGCGGGTCTCGAGCTGGCACACGATCGCTTCGGAAAGCTTTCGCGCGATGCCGTGCTCGCGCCGGCGATCGCGCTCGCGCACAATTACACACTTGGCGCGCATCAAGCGGCGCTGCTCGCCGGCAGCTTTCACTCGTTGTCGCAAGATCGCGCAGCAGGCGCCATCTTTGCGCACGGCAAAAAGCCGCTTTCCGCCGGCGAGCGTTTAGTCCAAAAAGATCTCGCCGCGACGCTCGAGCGCATCAAAAGCTCGGGCCGCGACGGCTTCTACACGGGGCAAACCGCGCGCTCCTTGAGCTCCGTCGCAGGCGGCCTGATTACGGCTGAAGATCTCAGCGCATACCAAGCCAAGTGGCGCGAGCCGCTGCGTTTCGGCTATCGCGGTTTGACGGTCGAGGTGATGCCGCCACCGTCGGCGGGCGGAGTCACGGTGACCGAAACATTGCGCATGTTGGACGCGCTGCACGCCGCAGCATTGCCCCACGATTCAGCCGCCGAGCTGCACTTATTTTTGGAAGCGTCGCGCCGCGCGCAAGCCGAACGGCGCTTCGGCGTGATCGATCCGGATGCGCTGAGCCCCGCGGAGCAGGCGCAAAAGCGCGCGCGCTGGCTGGATCCGAACACGTGGCTCTCGATTGCTCCCATCGATCCCGAGCACGCAACGCCTTCGGAGAAAGTGCACCCACTCTACGCGGACGCCCTACGCGAATTCGAACACACGACGCACCTCTCCGTCGTCGACGCGAGCGGCATGGTCGTGAGCCTGACCACGACATTGTCCGCTTCGTATGGAGCGAAAATCGTCGCGCCGGGCAGCGGCGTGGTACTCAACAACTCGGTCGCGTCGTTCGCGTCCTCGGGCGACAATCAGCCCGTGGCCGGCCGTCGCACCGTGAGCTCGATGGCGCCGACCTTGGTGCTCGACGGCGAAAAGCCGCTGCTCGTGCTCGGCACTCCCGGCGGCGACACGATCCCGAGCACGATCGTGCAAATCTTCCGGCACCTCGTCGATCACGGCGAGACACTCGCACAAGCCGTCGACGCGCCGCGCCTGCATCACGGCTTCGTGCCCGATCAAGTGCGCTATGAGCCGCGCAATCCGCCGCCCAAAGCCGTGCTCATCGAGCTCGAAAAGCGCGGCCACAAACTCGCAAAGGGCCGCTCCGCGATCGGCGATGCGAACGAGATCTTGATCGCCGGAGGGGCGGCCTGGGCTTACGCCGATCCGCGCGAATTCGGCTTTGCACTGGCCGCTAAGCCGAGCGCCGCACATTGAACTCGGTTAACCGGTGTTCACACCCGCGCGCGGCGCGCCGTGCACAGCCGAACGCTAGCTCGAACGTTTTTGCCGAAAAATCGCGTCCTTTGCGAGCTGGCATGCGCGCTGCACCGACGCGCACGCTTGGCTTACTCGAAAGGCGGGTCTAGCTTGATTCTGACTATTCATCACATCTCTGGGATGTTTTGGGCCTTACGTAAAAATCAGCGCTTGGCCGCTCGCGCATCGAGCAACGCGACCGGCGCCTGTCCGGTCAGTTTTAACGTGGCCGCCTCTCTTTCCAAAACCGTGATCAGCCTGGCGAATCAGTTGCTTTGTTTTATTTCCGGGCATTCGGCTGCCAGCCTTTGTGCGCGCTCCGGCGCGAAAAGAAGAGCCGGAGATGTGATGAATGGTCAGAGCTTGATTGGTTTGAATAGAAGGAGGATTTCGATGCGGAAGCTCGTCGCGCTCGGGATGATCACGATGGCCTTTGTCGCGTGCAGCGGCAGCAACAGCAGCACGAGCGACTCGAACCCGATTCCGCTCGATCAGATCCCGGGTGAGCTCGCGAAGAGTTTCTGCGCGGCAGAGCAAGTGTGCAATCCGTTCTTCTATGCCGTCGCTTTCGAGAACACCGATTGCGTCAGCCAATTCACCAAGCAATTTCAGGAAGCGAGCTACAACGACATTCAAACCGCGGTGAACGGCGGTACGATCAAATACGACGGCGGCCTCGCGCG
>DASYCL010000557.1:0-2683 GCA_036500245.1 Polyangiaceae bacterium
AAGCCAAATTCGAGAATCGCCCGGTCGAAGTCGTGGGTGTCCCAGGCGCCGGTACCCTGCCGCACACGGTCGACGTCACCGTCACTGGTCCGCCAGAAATCGTGCGCGCACTCCGCCCCGAACAAATCGTCGCCCGCGCCGATCTGAGCAAAGCGCCCAACGTCGACCTGAAAAAGCACGGCTCCGCCGCCGTCAAAGTCAGCGTCGAACTCGCCCACGCCGAAGCCGAACTGCAACCCCCGAGCGTCACTGTTAAGTGGTAGTGCGTCGTTGAGCGGATCGAGACACCGCCAAGTCGCCAAAGGTCGCGGAGGACGCCGAGTTCTTTTGGGGTGTCACCGAGTCCGGCGTGGTGCGCGCGGAATCCGCGCGTGGTTGCCCTGCGCGTTTCAAAGAGCGCTCGGTCAGTTGCGTTTGCAACTTGAAACGAAGCGCACGGTCGATGCCGCGGCGATCGCCGGCATCGGAGTGGGCACGCGCGGGCTCGCGCTGACGGCGCGCGACAAATCCGTCAAAAACGACGCCCGCGTCGCGCAGAGCCAAACCCCAAAAACTCGGCGTCCTCCGCAACCTCCGCGCCTTGGCGGTGTCTCAAATCTTCAAACTCAAATCGAGCGCCGCGTCGTAGTCGCTGTCGGGTTCGATGAAGATTTTTTTCATTTCGGGGAGTTCGGCGCGGACGCGCACTTCAACGTCGTCGATCACGCGTTCGATTTCTTCGAGTTGCATGGCCGGGCGGAAACGCACTTTGAGCGCGAGCACGATGGCTTCGGGGCCGAGGTGCATGCTGAGAAATTGCGTCACCTTGAGCACCCCTTCGGTGCCTTCGACTAGACCGATGGCTTTGTCACGCACTTCGGGCACGACGCCCTCGCCGAGCAAGAGGCTTCGCGTGTAGCGAGCTAGGAGTAAGCCCACGCCGCACAGGAGAACCCCAATAAAGATCGAACCGATCGCGTCTGGGAGTTGGCTGTGCGTGAGCCATGAAGCGCCGATCGAGACGAACGCAATCAAGAGCCCGAACATCGCGGCGGTGTCTTCGAGCAGCACGACGGGGACGGTCGGATCTTTGCCGCGAAAGAGCGCGGCGAAAAAACTCAGATTGCCGCGGGTCTTGTTGAATTCACGTGACGCGACGAAAAAGCTGCCGCCTTCCATCGCGAGCGATACACCGAGCACCGCGAGCGGAATCCATGCCGAGCCGCTGGCTTCTGGCGCGGCGAAGAGTTTGTGCGCGCCCTCGTAGATCGCGAATACGCCGCCGACGAAGAAGAGCAAGAGCGCGACGATGAAGGCCCAAAAGTACGACTCTTTTTCGCGCCCGAGCGGATACAAATCGGGCCGGTTCCGCGTTGCGAGCGTCATGCCGACGAGCAAGAGGCCTTGGTTGCCAGTGTCCGCGAGCGAGTGCACGCCTTCGGCCAGCATGGCCGTGCTGCCAGACAATTTTGTGGCCACGAATTTCGCCAGCGCGATACCGAGATTGCCGGCCAGCGCCGCGAGCACGACTTTCTTGGCGTCGGATTTGCCGTGCGTCTTCATGATCGCGCGCGCTCAGAGCACGTTGATTTCGATGCGCGAGCGCGCGTTCTCGTAGAAGGTCGAGAGCGCGGCGTTCAAGCGACGCGACACGTACCAGCGGAGCAGCGCCGGGCGAATCAACTCGAACGGCTGCCCGGAGAACGGCGTGCTGGTCGACTTGTGGATGCTCTTCAGCTCCGCTTCGCTCGGCTCGAGCATGGGCGTGACCATGCGATCGACGTACAGGCTGGCGCGCGCCTTTTGCGCCAGGATTCGCCAAAATTCGCGATCGCTCAGGCCTTCTTTGTGGCGCGCATCGTCGAGCGCGTCTTCGCCGCCCGCGCGATCGCTGAGCATGCGGTGTGCGGCGTCCATCTGATGTTGCAGCTCCGCTTGCGTGGGTTCGGGTTCGATCCGGAGCGCCGCCAAGATGGTTTCCGCGACGTGCCGCTCGAGTGCCGCCTTGACATGGCGCTCGAAGTACGGCGTATCGCCGAGCGAGAAACGGTCCGGATCGGCGAGCGCCTCGAGTCGCGCCTCGAACGACAATTCGCGCTCGAACACGAAGCGCGGATGCCGAGCGCCACCGGTTTCTGGCGCCGAAAAGCGCACCACCGCGCGATCCACCAGCACGGGCTCGGCGGCGAGTGGGCTCGCCAGCGCCGATGACGCGGCCAACAGCAAAACCGCGAACGCGAATTTCATCGCGCGGCGGGACGTTTGCGCGACGATGGTGTGGCTTCTTCTTCTTCTTCGTCGTCTTCCGCGGCTTTGGTCTCAGCGGGAGCGGCAAGCGGTGCTCCCGCTCCGGCTTCCGGTTCCGAGTGCTCGGTCTCCGCGGCAGTTCCACTCGCGTCCGGCCGATGCGCGAAGCCGCGCGCGGCGCGGCGCGCCTTCACGAATTCCGCGAACACGGTCACCTTTTCGAGATCGCGCGCGCCGAGCGTGTCCGCAAGCTCACGCAGCTGCTTGCGCAACGCTTCGGCACTGCTCTTTCGCCGCGCGCTCAAGGCGTCTTGCGAAATGGGGCCTTCGGGCGGCGTCTCGGTCGCCCACACCGGGCGTGCGATCGGCGCGAGACCATGCGCGCTGAGCCAGGCTTCCATGAATACACGCAATCGCTCACTGCGAAACGCGAACCAGCGCTCGCGCTCGGTCCCGA
>DASYCL010000558.1:0-1970 GCA_036500245.1 Polyangiaceae bacterium
GTCGTGGGTTGGTACTTGCGCGACGATGCGCGCCAGCGTTCCGCCCGTTTGATTCAATTCGGCGTCGACCCGGACATCGCCAAATACCTGCAAAAGTCGACCGACTCCGAAGCGAAGGTGCCGGACGAAGCCAAAGACAAAGTGCTTGCCGCGCTGAAAAAGGTGAATGCGTCGATCCCGAAAGAGGATCAGTTCGACGCCGTATTCGCGGTCGATCAAGCCGGTCGCGTCGTGGCCTACCTCGGTTACGACCAAGCCAGCGGCATGAGCGATTTCGAACTCGGCGGCTATCCCGTCGTGGCCGACGCGCTGCGCGGCTATGTCCGTGACGACACTTTGATTTTGGATCGCATCTATCGCGTCGTCACGCGTCCGGTCGAATACGACACGAACGCGCTTCCAGCCGGCGCGATCATCGGCGCGCGCATCATGGATGATCGCTTCGCGCGCGAGCTCTCCTCGCGCACCGGAGCCGCGATCGCGTTTTACGCCAATGGCGAGCGCGTCTCTTCCGGCGCGCCCGAAGGCTTTGCGACGGGCCAGCTCGATCAAATCGTGGGCGACATGGCCTCGCTCGATCAAGACGAAGAATACAAGGACAAGGGCCGCAGCAAGGTGCGCACGATCGGCGGCCTGCTCGGCGTGCAGTACTCGAAGTTGCCGGGCGAAGCCTGGCAACTCGGCGGCGGTTTCGCCGTCGCGCGCTTGCCCGTCTCGGTCGACGGCCCATTCGGCTTCTTCAAAACCGCGGACGACAAAGACAAGCATCAAGCCAATCTACCGCTTGCGATCGCGATTGCCGTCGCGGCTGCGGGGATCGGCATCATGTTCTCGGTGCTCGAACACACGCGTCCGATCAGCGTGTTCAAGAACGAAGCCATGCGGCTCGCCAAGGGCGAAACCGATCAGCTGCAACCGAGCCGCTTCCGCGGCGTGTTCCGCAAGATCGCCTCCGACTTGAACGACGGCATGGACGCGGTGCTCGCCAAGGGTGGCGGCCCGCGCCGCGGCCCGGCCGACATGAAGCAAGTGCTCGGGGACATCCCGGATCAGCCGCAAATGAGCGCGTTCAGCTTCCCCGGCGATCCGTCGAGCATGCCGTCACCGAGCGCGCCGAATTCGGCGCCGCGCGTGCCGAGCGCGCCGTCGAATCCGAAATTGCCGAAGCCGCCTGGGCGCGGCGCAGGCGGAAACTTCGATATGACGATGCCCGAGGCGGCAATCGAGGATGGTTCCGGCCAGCGCCGTTTACCGACGCCGCCCGCGCGTCCCGGCGCGGCCGCCGAACTCGCCGGCTGGGGCAGCCCGCCGAACGAGCTCGCCGAATGGCACGCGGTGTTCAACGAGTTCGTCAGCCTGAAGCAACAGTGCGGCGAAAACACCGACGGCTTCAGCTACGAGAAGTTCGAGCAAACGCTGAAAAAGAAGAACGAGGAGCTGCGCAATCGTCACGGCGCCAAACGCGTGAAGTTCAGCGTGTACGTCAAAGAGGGCAAGGCCGCGCTGAAAGCTAGTCCGATCATGGATTAGATAGAGAGCTTGTCCGGATCGGGTTGAGTTGTCGCGGCTGCGAGATTTTTTTCTGGCCCTGCGCGAGCATCGTGTTTGGCCGCCCGCGCGACTGGCCGCGCGATGGGCGCCTGTTCGGTCAGTTCTAACGTGGCCGCCTCTCTTTCTAAAACCGTGATCAGCCCGGCGAATCAGGAGCTTTGTTTTATTTCCGGGCATCTGCCCCGAGTCCTTCGCGCACGCTTGGGCGCGAAAGAGAAGAGTCGAGAGAAGAACTGCAACCGAGTCGCGGGCGCTTTGAGTTTTTTTGTTTTGATGGTCACTGAAAGCGGGCTGGGGCCGTCATAGCCTTCGGCGTCGCGGGTCGAGGGCGCGAGAGGGGCTCGCGCTTTCGGCCTAGAAACTCGAGGCATGCACGCGGCGGCGCACAAATGCTAGATCGCCAGCATGAGCGAACCGCG
>DASYCL010000559.1:0-4421 GCA_036500245.1 Polyangiaceae bacterium
AGATCGACGTCCGGAAGTGAGTGCGTCGTCATCTGTTTGTGGAAGAAGGTCTCGTCGATTTCTTCGGGCAAGACCAAGCCGGCGCGCGCGCGCACCGCAAGCGAGCGCGCCGCTTCGACGATGTCTTGGCGACCACCGTAAGAAAGCGCGAGCGTGAGTGTCATGCGCTCGCCGTCGCGGGTGTAGTCCATCAAATCTTCGACCGCGTGCCGCGTGGACGTCGGCAAGTCTTCGAGCGCGCCGATCACGTTCACACGAATGCCGTTTTGGCGGAGCTCCGCTCGCTCTTGCTTCGCAAACTCGACGAGCAAGCGCATCAGTGCTTCGACCTCGGGCCGCGGGCGCGCCCAGTTCGCGACGCTGAACGCGTACAGCGTGAGGTACTTCACGCCGACGCGCGTCGCGGTTTCGACGGCGTCGCGTACCGCGCGGGCGCCTTCGGCGTGCCCCTCCGCGCGATCGAGGCCGCGAGCTTTCGCCCAGCGACCATTGCCGTCCATGATGATTGCTACGTGGCGGGGAAGAGGCGCTGCACCGTTCGACCCGTTCTTGCCAGTAACCACGCGTTGGCTCTCTTTCTGATCTCGGTTTCCCGAGGGAAGCTCAATGAAAGTATGCGGCCAATTGGCCAATTCGTTCAGGGGTTCGGTTGTCCCACACTGGGCCGCCCCCGAGTATGGAGCTTTCGTGGAGATCGGCGTTCAACCGGTCAACTGGCGAAGACTATTGATCTAATTCCGGCGCCACTGCAACAGCACTGCGCTTTTCTGCCGCAATCGTTGGCAAGGGCGCGCCGGTGCTTCGACGCGCGGCGGGCAAGCTCATCCGAAACACGGCGCGCGGGGGCCCGGGCTCGCTCAACTCGACGTGGCCACCATGGGCTTCGATCACGGCGCGCACGATCGCGAGCCCGAGACCGGTTCCACCTTTGTCCGCGCGCGTCGTCACGAAGCGGCCGAACAGCCGCGCGCGCACGTGCGGCGATACCTGGCTCGCGCTCGCTACGCTCAAGCTGACCCAATCTTCGTCGCGACCGAGCGTGACTTGCACCGGACTGCCGGGTTCGCCGTGCACCAGCGCGTTGGCGATCAGATTGACGACGGCGCGCACGAGCCAGAGCTCGTCACCGCGCACGCGCAGATCGCCCGAGCTGTTGATGCTGACGCGGCTCTCGGGATCGCCGAGTGAATCGAGTGCGCGCCGCGCGATTTCGGCGAGGTCGATCGGGGCGAAGGCTTCGACGCCGTGCGCCTCGATGCGCGCGAGACTCAAGAGCTCGCTCAAGAGTCGTTCGATGCGTGCGGTCGCCTCGCGGATGCGCGCGACGAAGCGGCGCGCTTCGACGGGTTCTTCGAGCGCGCTTTCTTCGAGCACCTCGGCGCTGGCACGAATCGCGGCGACTGGGTTTTTCAGCTCATGCGACAAATCCGAGGCGAAGGTTTCGACGAACGGCCGGCCTTCGAGATCGCGACGCATCGAGTCGATCGCACGCGTGAGCCGGGTCACCTCGCGGCCGAATGCGGCAGGCGGCGGCGCGCGTCGTTCACCTTGACTGACGCGCTCGCCGAATAGGCTCAAGGCCTCGATGGGGGCCGCGATCGCGCGGCCGATCCAAGCCGCCGCGAGAGCGGCCGCTGCGCCGAGTACGAGGCTGATCACGAGCACGGTGGGCGCGAAATCGGCTAGCAGATTGCGCATCGCGACCGTGGGTTTGACCACGCGCACCGCGCCGACGCGCTCACCGCGCACCAAGATCGGCGCATCAACCGAGACCACACCGATTTCGTCGTTCGGCGTGGCGGCGGGGAAAATGCGCGAGCCGTCCGCGTCGAGCAGCATCAAGCGCAGATCCGCGCCGCGGCCGCGCTCGTGTTCGAGCCGCAAAGCGAGCCCGTGAATGCTGACGCCAGTGCGATCGAGCTCGCCCGCCATCATGCCGGCGAGCGCGACGGCTTCGTCTTCGGCGGCTTGCGAGGCGATGCGCACGGCGCGCGCCTCGATGCGATCGATCACCATCAGCCCCAAACCGAAGGCGAACGCGCCGACGATCACGGCCAAGGCCAAAAACATCTGCATCCGGATCGACATGCCGCGCGTGCGCGTGCGCAAGAGCCGCGACACGACGAAGGCCACGAACAAAATCAGGCCGACCGAGGCCGCGGCGACGACGATGAGGCGAATCACGGCTCTTTCAGCGCGCTCGGCGCGTCCGTTACGCGATAGCCCACGCCGCGCACGGTTTCGATCAGGCCCGGCTCGGCGCCGGCTTCGGCGACCTTCTTGCGCAACGCTTTGACGTGCGAGTCGATCGTGCGATCAGTGATCGCGAAGCCGTCACCCCAGACGCGATCGATCAAATCCGCGCGCGAGTAGACGCGGCCTGGGTTTTCCAGCAAACACGCGAGCAAATCGAACTCGACGCGCGTGAGCTCGAGGTTCGAGCCGTGCAGGGCCGCGCGGCGCGTTGCGCCGTCAATCGAGATCGGAAACGCGACGTTCGCCGGCGCGCCGAGCTCGATTTGCGAGCGGCGCAGTACGGCGCGCACGCGCGCGACGACTTCGCGCGGCGAAAAAGGCTTGGTGACGTAGTCGTCCGCGCCGGCTTCGAGCGCGGCCACGCGATCCGATTCCCCGTCGCGGCTCGACAAGACGATGATCGGGGTCTTTTTGATTTTCCGCCATTTGCCGATCAAATCGAAGCCGCTGCCATCGGGCAGCATCAAGTCGAGCACGATCAAATCGGCGCCATCGGCGCGCGTCGCGGCTTCGAGCGCGGTCGGCGCGAGCGTGACCGAAAAACCATCGCGACCGAGCGCGTAAGCGACGGACTCGGCAATCGCGGGTTCGTCCTCGACCACGAGAATGCGATGAGTCATGAATGACGACACGATAGCATTCGAGTAGCAAAACGTGGACGAGTGCTCCGCGGTTGCGCGCAAAAAAGCGCCGAATCCAGGACCAAAACACGGGTTCGGACTTGCGCGCGCCGAGCGATCCGACGATCTTCTGCGGCATGAGAACGCTGCTCGTTCTGCGCCATGGGAAGGCTGGTCAAGATGAGGGCGAAGGCGATCGCGATCGGCCGCTGACCAAACGCGGTAAGCACGCCGCGGAGTTGATCGGGCATTTACTGCGGGACGACGAGATCGTGCCCGATCGCATCATCAGCTCGAGCGCGCTCCGCGCGCGTGACACGGCGCGCCGAGTCGCAGCGGCCTCCAAATTCGACGGCGTGATCGACGAGCTGGACGAATTGTATTTGGCCGAGCCGGAGGCTTATATAAAGGCGCTCGTCGAGCGCGCGGGCGATGCGGCGTGCGTGCTGATCGTCGGACACAACCCGGGACTCGAAGCGCTGGCGATGATTTTGACGAGCGAGCCCGTGTCGCTGCCCACCGCAGGACTCGTGGAGTGCGCGCTGCCGATCGCGAACTTCGCCGAGCTCACGCGCGAAGTGCGAGGCAAGTTGCGCATGCTGCGCCGCCCGAAGGATCTCGACGACTGAGCCCGGCATTTCCGCGCCACAGGATGATTGCCCTGAACGCCTGCACCTCGACCGATCCGCCCATGGCGTGAGGCGAGATTCAGGCGGCCTCGCTAGCCTTTTGTGACAGAGAGCGCTAAGAAACGGGAGCTAATATGGCTCCCACGGCTCGCCTGCCACCCAAGAAGGAAGTCGCACTCGCGCTCCTCGAGCAGGCATCGATGTTCATTCACCTGGATCCGCGCGCAGAAGGCGCGCAGGTGCCGCCGTGGTTCAAGAAGCAGCCGCAGCTCGTGCTGCAAATCGGCTTGAATATGGCCGTGCCGATCCCGGACTTGCACCTCGACGACAACGCGCTCTCCTGCACGCTGAGCTTCAACCGCTCGCCGTTTTTTTGCTTGATTCCGTGGACCGCGGTGTTCGCTTTGGTGAGCGAAAAAGGGCAAGCCATGGTTTGGGCCGAGGACGTACCGGCCGAAGTCGCCGCGCAGGCCCAAGCGCAAAAACCAGCTCCCGAGCGTCCGCGTGGGCATTTGCGGCCGGTGGGTGAAGCCGAAAGCGCACCGCCTCCAGCTCCCGCTGCGGCGACTGCGACTCCGAAGGCCACCGATCTCAAAGCCGCGCGAGCGAAATCGTCGGCGAAGAAAGCCGCGGCCGGCTCGACGAAGGCAGCCAAAGCCGAAGCCGCGCCGAAGCGCGCGAGCAAAGCTTCCGCGAAGAGCGCCAAACCCGCGCCAAAAAAAGCCGCGAAGCCGAGCGCTGCCAAGAAAGCGTCGGCCGAGAAATCCTTGGCGAAGAAGCGCGACGCAGCGCCCGCGCCGGTAGCCAAGCAGGCCTCGCGTCCGAAAGCCGCGCTAGCCGAAAAGAAGTCGGATTCAGTGGGGCCCGAGAGCAAGCCGAAACGCGAGCTTCCGCCTTATCTGCGCGTCGTGAAGTA
>DASYCL010000560.1:0-6684 GCA_036500245.1 Polyangiaceae bacterium
CGCTCTACTGGCACTTGGTCGATCTGATTTGGATTTATCTATTCCCGCTTTTGTACCTGATTCACTGACTCGCGAAAGGGCGCTCGTTCCATGCAAAAAACGCTGATCTTGGTTGGGATTTTTGGGGTTACCTGGTGCGGCGGAGTCGCGCGCGCCGAAGAGCCAATGCCGACCAAGCAAGTCGGCGGACACGTGGGCGTCGCGTTGCCACTCGTCACCGTCTCTTCCAAGACGACGACGATCGCGGACAACGTGACCATCCTCGACCCAATCGGCGTCGGCGTGCGCATGTCACCCCACTGGGTGATTGACTTCGAAACCGTGGTCTCGAATCCAGTCAAGCCGAGCGGCGGCAGCACCGGCCTGATCGTCGACCCGGGCCTGATCTACGACTGGGGAGGGCTTGCGACCGGGCTCCGCGCGGCGGTTCAGATCAACGCGCCCGCGAATGTCGGTTTGATCCCGCTGGTAAACAAGGGGCTAATCGACCTCGGGCGTGCGACGTGGTTCGTCGAAGCAGCCTTCCCCACTTTTTATTCCGAGCGCAAGCTCGCCTTCAACGTCGTCTTGCACACCGGCGTCGGCTTTTGATCTTCAGCTCAGCGTAGCGCAACCGGCGCTTTGGTTCGCGCAGCGGATACTCGGCGCAGCAAGTCGGAGCCAAGCTGCCGTCGCGATCGCAACGCGCGCCGATTTCCCGTGGCATGCAACGCATCGCATGCGGGCTCGCGGCGGCGGATTTCACGTTCAAAGGGCGGACCGTGGGCTCGAACGAGCCAAGAAACCCAACTAGCGATATCACCAAGAGAGCGCAGGGGCGAAACACGGTCCTGCGCTGAATAACGGCGCACGCGGATTTTTTCTAAGAGGCTCTCTCGATCTCGTCCCCTCTGTTCCTCCGCTCTGCTTCGCGCCCGAGCGCGTGCGAAGGGCTTGAACGCGCAGGGCCCCAAAAATCCAAACAGGCTGCTCTCTCAGCCCAACAAAAGCCGGAAGCCCACGCCCATGTATGCAACTCACTCACTGCTGCGAGCGTGGCTTACGCAGCCCATAGCGATCGAGCAAGCGCAGGAAGTGAACGCGATCGAGCTCGGCGGCATTGGCCGCCGCGGTGATGTTCCCTTTGTGTTGCGCTAACACTGAAACCAAATAGTCGCGCTCGAAGCCCTCGACCAAGCGCGCCTTCGCGACTTTGAACGGCACGTCGATCGCCGCCGGCTTCTCCGGCGCTTGTTCGAGCGCCACTTCTTCGATGCCGAACGCGACGATTTGCTCGACCGCGTTTCTGAGCTCGCGCACGTTGCCCGGCCAAGAGCGACGCATCAATCGCTGCAGCATGGCCTCCTCGGGCTCCGCGGTCACTCCTTGTTGCTCGAGGAAGTAGCGCACCAAGAGCGGGATGTCGTCCACGCGTTCGCGCAAAGCCGGCATGCGCACGCAAGCCACCGCGAGTCGATAGTAGAGATCCTCGCGAAACACCCCGCGGTTCACTTCGCGCCGCAAGTCGCGATTGGTTGCCGCGATGATGCGCACGTTCACCGGGATGGGCTGCGAGCCGCCGATCGGCTTCACTTCGCGCCGCTCGAGCACACCGAGCAAGCGCGGCTGAAGCTCGATGTCGAGCTCACCGACTTCATCCAGGAAGATCGTGCCGCCGTCGGCATGCACGAACGCGCCGAGTCGCGCGCGGTTCGCGCCGGTGTACGCGCCGCGCTCGTGGCCGAATAGCTCCGCTTCGAGCAACGTCCGCGGAATCGATCCGCAGTCGACCACGACGAACGGGCCCCCGCTGCGCGAACTCGCTTCGTGCACGGCTTCCGCCGCGAGCTCCTTGCCCGTTCCGCTCTCGCCTTCGAGCAACAGCGTCGCGTCGCGGCCGGCGATGCGCGCGAGGCGCGAGAACACCGCGCGCATCGCGGCGCTCTCACCGAGCAAACGCCCGAAACGACCTTCGGGATGCAAGCCGAGTTCTTCGGCACCGCCGAGCACGCTGAACGAGATCTCGGATTCGCCGATGCTGATGCGCGGGTTCTGCGGCAAGTGCACCTCACGCACGCGAATGCCGGCGACGCGCGTGCCGTTTTTCGAGCCCAAATCGCGTAGCACGTAGCCATCCTCTTCCGCGGCAACTTCGCAATGAATGCGCGACACGAACGGATCGTCGATCACCAAGTCCGCGCGCGGGCTGCGGCCAATCAGAGCGCGGTCCTCACTGGAGACCAACTCTGAGTTCGAATCCGAACCGCGCTCCACGGCCAGACGAAAGCGCTGTCTGCCAACACTCCGCTTGGGCTCCGCGCGCAACGTGATCTTCGTGAGCTCATCGTCCGACGTCATGAGTTCTCGATCATTTCTCCCAGATGGGTTTTCGAGTCACGAACTAGCGCGCAGCTGCTACGCGCACGCTCCCTCGCTCGACAACACAGTACACCGTAATTCACTGCGCAATACAGCGTGCAGCGCGTTGCCGAATGCCACGATCGCCAAACGTGAAAAGCGTAACGAACAAATTACTCACGCGGTTAATTTCTGTTCGCATGCAGTTGCATCGAAGCAAGGGGTGCGAACGCAATGAGCCATTCGCGATTTATCGAAGCATTCAAGGCCGGGCACCGATACCGAGTGCGAAACGTATCGAAGCGAGACCGCACGCACCGCGCACGCGAGACGGATCCCGTCACGCGGTCAGTAGACGACGCCGCCGCAATCGCCGACTTCGGGCACGCATGCCGGCGAGTTCGAGCCAAAGACGTCGCTACAGGTGTAGCCGTTCGGGCAACGGCCGTTGCCGTCGCCGCAAGTGCGGCTGCAAAAGCGATCATCGTTTCGACTCGATGCGATGCACGATTCATCGAACGCGCAATCCGAACGCACGCTGCACGGGAAGCACAAATCGCCGGTGTCCCCGTCGACCACACCGGTTCCCCCGCCAATGCCGCCGCCCGGCGCGTCGGTTGTGCGCACGATCGGATCGGCGAAGTCATCGCCACAGCCTGTAGCCAAAGCGAGTAGAACTAGGCACATCGCGAGCACGAAGCCCGGCCGCAGCCGCTTTGAGGAAGCCCGAAACACCGCCCCGAGTATAGCTGATAAAACCCCGTTAAATTCGCTATTTCGTCGAAACTTGAGCCGAGGGCTCAGTGCTGTGACACTACTGTCTTGGAGCCCGTCCGTTGACTCGCGAATCGTCCGCCGCCGATCTGCTTCGCCTGCCGAATTCCGGCGTGGCTCGGCTGCCTCAACCCGAGTCGGATGAAGCGCTCGTCCGGGCACTCTGCGCCGGACGCGCGGATGCCGCGGCCACGTTTTTCGATCGCTACGCGGTGCACGTGCGACGCGTCCTCGCGCGCGTACTCGGTCCCGATCCCGATCTGCTCGATCTCGTGCAAGACGTGTTCGTCACTGCGCTCGAGTCGATTCACAAGCTCGACGAGCCGCGCGCACTTCGCGCGTGGCTGACGCAGATCGCCGTGTTCAGCGCACGCACGCGCATTCGCCGGCGCTCGCGCTGGCGCTTCTTGCGCTTCGTGCCGAGCGAGGAGTTGCCGGATCTACCGCTCGCGGCCATCGACTATGACGGCAGTGAAGCGCTCCGAGCCGTCTATCGTGTGCTCGCGCGGTTGGACGCGGACGATCGCATTGCGTTTGCTTTGCGCTTCATCGAAGGCATGGAGCTTGCGGACGTGGCGAGCTCTTGCCAAGTGTCGCTCGCGACGATCAAGCGGCGCCTGAGCCGCGCACAGCTGAGCTTTCGCGAAGCCGCCCGCCCCGAACCCGCGTTGGCCGAATGGCTTGGGGGGGCACCATGATCGATTTGGCGCGCGAGCTCGCGGGGCTCGGCGAAAATGTGCGAGCAGAACAAGATGCCTGGCTCGAGACGGAGCATTCGCTCGGCGCGGTGCGTTCCGCGGTAGTGAGCGCCGAACGGCCCGCACTTCGTTTACCCTCTTTGAAGCGCAAACTCGGCGGCGCGCTCGCGGTTGGCGTAGCTGCCGGCGCCTTGCTCGGTGTCGGCACGCGATTGCTCGTGCGTCCTCCGCTTTTGGCGAGCGCGGCCGCGCAACCACTCGCCGCGGGGGATTGGATTCGCGTGCGCGATCGGCAAGTGCCGCTCGCATTTTCGGACGGCACGTCGATCACGCTCGATCCCGGCGCGCGCGCCCGACTCGAAGCGATCGACTCGGCGGGCGCGCGCTTGGCGATCGAAACCGGTCACGCGGACGTGAAGGTCGTGCCCGGTCGGGACGGGCGTTGGCACTTGAACCTCGGACCGTTCGGTGTCGATGTGACCGGCACTCAGTTCGATGTCGGCTGGAACCCCGAGACCGAGGAGCTTTCACTCACGATGCGCGAAGGCAAGGTCATCGTCTCGGGCTGCGTGCTCGGGGACGGACGACCGCTGCTCGCCGGTGAACGACTGACCGCGTCGTGTCGCGATCGGCGCTTCGAAGTCGTGCACATCAAGCCGGAGGTCGCAGCGGAAGCCGCGAACGCGGGGCCGAGTGTTGCGAACGTGGAGTCGAGTCCGGGGCACCTGCCGGCTACGCCGCGCTTGGACGCGACGCCGCAGTCCGTGTTCGTGCACGGGGATGCGGCCGGGCCCGCGCCGGAGTCCTGGCAAGTGCTGGCTCGCGCCGGTAAATACAAGCTTGCGCTGGCGGCGGCCAACACCGTCGGTTTTGACAATGAAGTCACCAAAGTCAGTGCCGAGGATCTCTCGCTCTTGGCAGATACGGCGCGCTTCGGTGGCAATGTGGATGAATCGATCCGCGCATATCTGAATTTGCGCCGGCGCTTTCCGCACACTGGCCTCGCCGGCAATGCCGCCTTCGCGATCGGGCGCATGGAGTTCGATCAGCACGGGGCATTCGCCGAAGCCGAGCGCTGGTTCGCCGATTATCTTGCCGAGCAACCGCGCGGCCCGCTCGCGCGCGAAGCACTGGGCAGAAGAATGGAAGCCCTGGATCGCGCCGGGAATCACGATGCAGCGCGCGAGGTCGCAGCGAGCTACCAGAAGCACTATCCGCATGGGCCGCATATCCGCCTCGCCGAACGCTTGCTCGGAACGCGGTAACGCGCGGCGCAAAGCGGTTTTCGTCCTCTTCCATCAATGGCATGGCTCCTTCTTCTCCGGCGTTGCGCGCGGGCGAGGAATGACTGTCCGGCGCAACGCAGTTGCGCTGATTTGACGATAGATAAGCAAGCGCGGACTTCGGGTAAGGACCGAGGATTTTCTGGGCTTCGCCCGTCGAGCGCGCAAATTCTCAGTCCGTCCAGCTGGCAAGCGCGATAGGCTTCGCGCTCGGTGCGGCGCCTCGCGATAGTTTCCGGGCTTCTATGCGGCGCTGCGCTAGTCGTCACTAGAAACGCACGCGCTCAGAATCAGGATACGAACGAGCAAACGCCGGCACCGGCGCCAACTCCGACCACGCCCGCACAGCCGACGCAAGCCCCCGAGCTCGATAGCAACCGCGTCATCGTGCTGGTGCCCGATCCAGAGCGGCCCGCGCTCGCTGCGCGCCTTCACGCCGAGCTCGACGATCTCGGCTTCGCGATCCAAGAAGCGCCCGGCGATTTGACCCCCGACGCGTTCGACGCCTTCACCGACGGCGCGCGCGTGATCGCGCTCGTGCGCATCGACGAAGCGGGCCAAGCCATCGAATTTCGCGTGCGTGCGCCGAGCACGGGTGAGCTCTCGTTCGATCGCGTGCCGATTCGTCCGCGCCGCGCCGATGTCGCCGCGGTGGCCACCGTCGAATTGCTGCGTGCGCGACTAATCAAGCTCGGCCTGCTCGAGCCACCGGCACCACCGCCAGCTCCGTTGCCGCCACCACCGGCGCCAGCGCCCGCGCCGCGCTTTGCGAGCGTGACCATGGACGTCAATGCCGGCGCTTGGTACAGCGCGGGCGGCTTGGGCGTGAGTCCCACGCTTGCCGCCGGACTCAGGCTGCATCCGCAGCGCTGGCTCGCGGTCGGAGTGATCGGCGCGCTCGAGCCGCAAACTGCGGATTTTAGCGCCAGCGAAGGCGTCATGCATTCGCGCGCCATGCTCGTCGGCGTGATGACCGACTTCGGTTTCAATGGGCCGCGCGCGAGCTGCGAGCTCGGCGGTGGAGTCGCGCTCAGCATGCTTTGGCTCGAGGGCGACGCCGGTTCGCCGTACGCGGGCCGCGATACGCACAGCTACGGCGTCGCGCCGCTCGGGCGCGCGAACGTCGGCTTTCGCTTGGCCGGGCCGGTGAGCCTGCACACGCAATTGCTCGGCGGCGTTACGAGTCCACGCGTGGCGGTGCGCTTCGCCGATCGCACCGTGGCGCATTGGGGGCGGCCATTCGCGCTAGCGCTGATCGGACTCGAATTCGGTTTCTGAATCGCGCTCGCGGACGGCGTGGCGCGAGTGCCCATGAGCCGCGCGCGTGCGGCCGCGACACTTTCTTCTCGCACAGCTCTTTTGCGCAAATGGTGCAAAATGGCGCTTCAGCGAGAAAATGTGAATGTCGCTTCGCGGTTCGAATTCTTGGGCAAAGTGGATCGGCCACGGCGCATTCGCGCTCGCGTGCGTCGTGTGCGCGGCGAGTGGTTGCCACAGCAGTGATGGGAGCAGCGAAGTCGATAGCGCAGGCGCGGGCAGCGGCGGCTCGGACGCAGGCACTTCGCTCGTCGTCGGCGATCAAGACGCGGCGA
>DASYCL010000561.1:0-2868 GCA_036500245.1 Polyangiaceae bacterium
TCGTTGATGGCTTTGAAATGGTCGAGGTCGGCCATCACCACAGCCACTGGCGCGGAACGGCGCGATGCGCGCACGAGCTCACGTCCGAGCTGTTCCAGAGTGGCGCCGCGGTTCAAAAGTTGCGTCAAAGAATCGTGCATCGCCTCGAAGCGCAAGGTCTCGCGCGCAGCGACGAGCTGTTCTTGGAGTTCGATCACTCGCCGGCCCGCGCGTAGCCGCACCTTCAACTCCAACGGATTGCACGGCTTCACCAAGTAATCGTCCGCGCCCGCATCGAGGCCTTGAATGATGTCCGCCCTGTCGTCCTTGGCCGTGAGCAGCACGACGTAGACGTAGGGCTCCGCGGGGCCGCCGCGAATCTGACGGCAGACCTCGATGCCGTCGCATTTCGGCATGACCCAGTCGATGATCGCGAGTCGCAGCTCGGGGTCCGCGGCGAGCGCATTCATCGCCGCTTCGCCGTCGCGCACGGTGACGACCTCATAACCCCAACCCGCGAGCCAATGCTCGAGCATGGTGCGAGCAATCGGCTCGTCGTCGGCCAGCAGAATCTTCATCCTGCGCTCCAACCTGGCTGAGACATACGAATCACCGACTTAGACCTCGATGGACCTAACGGCGCAAGGGAAGGAGGCCTTAATGTCCGCGCGCGCGATCTGCGCGTCAGGCGCCCTGAGCGCGAGATTCTCCCAGAAATCCCAGCAATTGGGCGGGGTTGGTGGATGCGCCTGGGAGTGACTACTGTGGGCCTGCGTGCTTCGTTCGTTTCGCGCACTCCTGCTTTTCTGGACGATCATCCTCTCATACGCCTGGGAATGGATGCTGGGCCGGGTCCTCGGTCGCGAGCGCCATCGGCGCAGGCTCGAGCGCGCTCACGCGCGGAATGCCAAACGGCTCGCGACCGGTTTCGCGCGGCTGCGCGGCGTGTTCATCAAGGTGGGGCAGGTGCTGAGCGTGGTCGGCACGTTTTTGCCGACCGCGTTCGCCGAGGCACTCGAAACGCTGCAAGACCAAGTGCCCGCGCGCCCGTTCTCCGAGATCGAGGGTCGGCTGCGCGAAGCATTCGGCGACAATCCGCTCGCGCGCTTCGGCAGCTTCGAGGAGCAACCGATTGCGGCGGCATCGCTTGCGCAAGTGCATCGCGCAACCACGCGTGACGGCCGGCCAATCGCGGTGAAGGTGCTCTACCCGGGCATCGAAAAATTGATTCGCCGCGATCTCGCGGTCTTGCGCTCGCTCTTGCCCGTAATCAAGCGCGTGATTCAAGTCGGACGCGTCGAACGCGTGTTCGATCAGCTGAGCGCGATGCTGGCACGCGAGACGGACTATCAGCACGAACGCGCGAATATGGCGAAGATCCGCGCGATTTTCGCCACGCGCGAGGACGTCATCGTGCCCGACGTGATCGCTGAATTGACTCACGCGGGTGTGCTCGCGATGAGTTTCGAAGAGGGCTTCAAGATCAACGATCTGAGCGCCGAGCGCGAGCAAGGCATCGATTCGAACGCGGTCGCAAAGCTACTGGTCGAATGTTACTTCACGATGCTGCTCGATCACCGCGTGTTCCACGCTGATCCGCACCCCGGAAATTTTTTGGTGCGAAAGGGTCCGAAGATCGTGATCCTCGACTACGGCGCGGTCGAAGAATTGACGCCCGCTTTGTCGAACGGCATGAAGATCGTGATCCTCGGCGCGATCACCAAAAACGACGATCAGATTTTGGCTGGGCTCGAGCAGATGGGCTTCGTCGCCGCGGGCGGCGATCGCGAACTCTTGAAACAAGTCGGCCGCGAGTATTTGAAGGTGCTCGGGTCCGTCAAAATCGAGGATTTTTCCCGGCTGGATCGTCAAACCGTTGAAAAGCTCTCGGGCTACCAACAGATCCGCGGGCGGCTGCGCGCCGTGATGCGGAGCGTGGAATATCCCGAGGGCTATTTCTACGTCGAGCGCACGCTGGCGCTGCTCTTCGGTTTGGTCGCGCAGCTCTCTCCGAAGCAAGGCTTACCGGGTCTGGTCATGCCACACGCGGCGAAGATGTTCGCGTCGAACTTCACGCCGCGGCCGGCGCCGAGTGAAAGCTCGAACTCCGCTCACTGAAATTCGAGCCGCCAGCGCACATCCGCGCCGAGGTTGCCGAGCGCCGAGCTCGAAATATCGTTCACGTTGTCGTACGAACCTTCGACGCTGACGCGCGGACTCAATTGCCATTCGACGTTCGAGCTCACTTCGCGCGAGTCTGCGATGCCGCTCGTGACGTTCGCGCGGATGCGACGCGTGAGCCGTTTGCCGATCGTCACCGTCGGCTCGGTGCGGCCGGTCACCGACGAGTAGGCGCTGCCGAAGCGGAACTCGTCGATCAACGGCACCGCGTCCGTCACTGCGCGATCGGCGCCGCTCAGTGAGCCGAGCGCCTCGAGCGCCACGCTCTCGCCCACGCTCGCGGATTGAGCTTGATCGAGCTCGGCGCGCGTCAGACCGACCGTCAAAAGCAGGAAAATGTCGTCCTGAGCCAGCGCTGGATCGCTGGTTAAATCGACCTTGAGATTGTCAGCGTCGCCGTGGGCGTGAAGCTGAATGCGCCAGCGCCCGCCTTGGGAGGTCGGCGCCGTGCTCCCCGACGTACCCGCGGGTGCCGCCGTGGTCGGGCCCGTGCTGGCCGCGGTGTTCGTCTGATAGCGGCGATATTCGGTCACTGCGGTCACGTCGACTTCGGGCGCGATGCGCGTCAGATCGTCGAAACGCACGCGACCTTGCGTGACCTCGAACTCACTGCGCCGCAAAAAGATCTTACCGCGCGGCCTGAGCGTCACCGCGCCGCGCAAGCCGAAGCGACCATTGGTCCCGGAGAGCAGCAACCCTTCGTCTGCG
>DASYCL010000562.1:0-3904 GCA_036500245.1 Polyangiaceae bacterium
GCTCGTCGGCAAGAACGCGTTTCGCACCGCGACTGGCGTGCACGCTTCCGCAATCGCGAAAGCGGAAGCCAAGAGCCGCTGGCTCGGCGACCACGTGTACAATCTGCTCTCGGCCGAGAGCATCGGTCAGCTGGCGGCAATTTGCATCGGGCCGATGTCGGGCGCGTCCAATGTGCAACATTGGCTCAAGAGCCACGGTATCGATGCCAGCGAAGCCTTGGTGCGCGCCTTGCTCGAACGCGCAAAATCCGCCGATCGCGTACTGACCGACGAAGAGCTTTTGTCGGTGGTGAGCCGCGTGCGGCGCGAAATGTAAGCCCACGCTGCGCCGCTCACCTACTTTCCCGGCAAATCGTCGCGAAATTGAGGTTGTGCGCTCAAGATTGCGGTGCCTTCGGCCGTTCATCCGAGTGTGAGTGATTCGCTCGAACCCATGAGGGCACGCAAGGCCGCGCAGCAGCAGTTGCCGACCAGTCTGCTCAGCGCGGCGCACACAGTGAAGCCGAGTCTCGAACCGTCGGACGCCGCGGCACAACGACCCAAACGCAAATCGAATCTGAACGTTGTGCTGCTGGGCGCGCTCTCGGCAGCGCTCGGATTAGTCGGCGCGGTCGGCGTATCACACTTGCGCGCACGCCCCGCGCCGGTGATGCAAATCGTCAGCGGCTCACCCGTGCTGAAGAAAGGTTCGGATGGCGACAGCGTGCGCTGGCATTCGCAGAAGGCGACGCTCTACCTCGATTCATCGCTCGACGCGATCGGCGGCCACGCGCGCGACGCGGTGCAGCTCGGCTTCGGAACTTGGCTCGGCAGCGGCGCGAAGCTGCCGAACCTGAATTTCGACTCGACCAAGGGCGCGAAATTCGGCCAAACGCCGAACGGCAAGAGCGAAATCATGTACGGCCCGATCACCATCGCCGGCCACGAAAACGATCTCGCGCTGACGATCACGTTCTCGGATCCGAAAACCGGCGAAGTGCTCGAAGCCGACATGATCTTCAACAGCGCGCACCCGTACGCGCTACTCTCGGGCAACTCGGCTAACGACAGCTCGAACGACGACGGGCGGCAGGGCAACGCTAAGAACTCGGCGAGTTCGAATTCGAACTCCAATTCGTCTGCGAACTGCGACGGCAAGTACGACTTGCAAAACGTCGCGACCCACGAAGCCGGGCACTTCTTCGGACTCGGCGAAGACTACGACGTGAAGACCGCGACCATGTACTACACGACCGGTCGCTGCGAGACGAACAAGCGCGTGCTGCAAAATTCGGACGAAACCACGATGGACTTGCTCTACGTCGCGAGCGAGAGCGGTGGCTCGCAAGATGCGGCAACGGACACGGGCAAGGGCTGCGGAGGCGCGCGCATCGGTCAAGGCCGAACCGGCGCGGATGCTTCGCTGCTCTCGCTCGCCGGTTTGCTCGGTTTCGTCGCGCTGCGTCGTCGTCGCCGCTGATTTTGCGCGCGCCGCGCTTTACGCGGCGCCTTTCGGCAGACAAGCTCGGGCCGCCGTGCCCGATTCGACCAAAGCCGCCGCCGACCGAAAGCTCGATCCCGAAGCGCGCGAGAAAAAGAAACGTCGCGCGCTAAGCCACGTCGGCGGAGAGATCCGCGTCGTCGGTGGGTCGGAAGGCGAACGCGAGCTTTTGACTCGCGCGCTCTCCGTCGACGCCTCCGAAGCGCCAGTGATGGCGCACGTACACGGCTTTCACAGCTATCCGGCGCGCTTGCATCCGGACACCGCTCGGCGATTGATCGAGGGATTTTCGCCCACGCACGGCCGAGTGCTCGATCCTTTTTGTGGGAGTGGCACCGTGCTCGTCGAAGCGCGTCTTTGTGGACGGCATGCTCTCGGCATCGATGCGAATCCGCTGGCCGTCGAACTCGCGACGCTCAAAAGCCGCGGCTCGACCGAAGAGTTCGAACGTGAGCTCGTCGACGCCGCAGCCGCCGTGGCCGCCCATGCCGACGAACGACGAACTGGCAAGCTCGGTCCAACGCGTCGATACGGCAACGCGGACCGCGAAGTCTTCGATCCGCACGTCCTACTCGAGCTCGATGGACTCCGCGACGGCATTTTCAAAATCGAAGCACACGACGTAAAGCGCGCGCTTTTGCTCGTACTCTCTGCCGCGCTCACCAAGGTCAGCAAACGCCAAGGCGACACCGCCCCGCGGACGGCTCCGAAGCGCATCGCCGGCGGTTTCACGATTCGCTTCTTCGAAGCCAAAGCGAAGGAACTCGCGCAGCGCATGCACGATTTCTCGGCGCTTCTGCCAAAGAAGGCGCCGCTTGCCAAGTGCGCCGTCGGCGACGCACGCGACCTGTCATTGATTCGCGCGGGCTCGATCGATTTGATTCTAGCCTCCCCGCCCTATCCCGGCGTGTACGACTATTTCGACCATCACGAACTCAGACTGCGCTGGCTCGCACTCGACGAACAACGCTTCGAAGCCGCCGAAATCGGCGCACGCCGGCGCATGACCGGCGTTGGGTTTCAGGCAGCCGTCACACGCTGGCAAGACGAGCTCGGCGCGTGCCTCGACGCGTTCCGACAAGTACTCGCAGCCGACGGCTCCATTGCACTCGTGATTGCTGACTCGGTGCTCGGCGGGCGCGCGCTCTACGCGGACGAAGCATTGGCCAAGCTCGCGAGCCAACACGAGCTCATGCTGGCGTGCCGCGCTTCGCAAGAGCGGCCCTATTTTCACGAACCGACACGCGCCGCCTTCCGCGCGCGTCCGCGACGCGAACATGTCTTGGTGCTGCGGCACCCAACCCGAAAACCGGCGCGCAAACGATGAAACCGCACAACCGCCTCAGCTTTGAGACCAGCCCGTATTTGCTGCAACACGCGCACAACCCGGTCGATTGGTATCCTTGGGGACCCGAAGCGCTCGAGCGCGCGCGGCGCGAAGACAAACCGATCTTGCTCAGCGTCGGTTACGCCGCCTGCCACTGGTGCCACGTCATGGAACGCGAGTCCTTCGAGAACGAGGCGATCGCGCGGCAGATGAACGAGCACTTCGTCTGCATCAAGGTCGATCGCGAAGAGCGCCCGGACATCGACGAGATCTACATGGCCGCGACGGTCGCCCTTTCCGGCAGCGGCGGCTGGCCGATGACCGTGTTCCTCACACCCGAGCAACAGCCCTTTTTCGCCGGCACCTACTTTCCACCGCTCGACAAATACGGACGGCCTGGATTCCCGACGCTGCTCCAAAAGATCAGCGAGCTGTGGCAAGGCGAACGCGCCTCGCTGCTCGAACAAGCCGAGCAACTGACGGCGCACGTGGTCGAGCAAGCGCAAGTTACGGCGCCGCTCGCGATCGGCCGAGAAGCGTTGCGCAGCGCGGCCAGCCAACTCCAATCGAGTTTCGATCAACGCTACGGTGGATTTGGTAAAGCGCCGAAGTTTACGCCTTGTTCCGCGCTTTCATTGTTGCTCAGGCAATACCGGCACGCGCCGCGCGAGGACTTGCTCGAGATGATCACGGGCACGCTCGACGGCATGAAGAATGGCGGCATTTACGATCACGTCGGCGGCGGCTTCGCGCGCTATTCGACCGACGAACGTTGGCTCGTGCCGCACTTCGAAAAGATGTTGTACGACAACGCGCAGCTCGCGATCGTGTACCTCGAGGCCTACCAGCTCACGAAGCACGGCGAGTACGCGAGCGTCGCGCGCGAAACGCTCGAGTACGTGATTCGCGAGATGCAAGAGCCCGGCGGCGCGTATTTCTCCGCGACCGATGCGGACAGCGAAGGCGTCGAGGGGAAATTTTTCGTCTGGGCGCTCGATGAGATCATCGAAATTCTCGGACGCGACGCGGCCGATCACTTCGCGACGTTTTACGACGTTACTGCGAAAGGCAACTGGGAAGGCCAGAACGTGCTCAAT
>DASYCL010000563.1:0-7831 GCA_036500245.1 Polyangiaceae bacterium
GCACACGATCCGAGACCCGCGTTTACGGAAGTCTGAAGTCGGAAACTCGATTGCTTCGAGCGGCGCGCGGTTCAGTTCGAAACACCGAAGCCGGGTGAAAGCAGATCGATCATTTTTGCAGGATTTTCCACGGATTCTTGCGAGAATGCGGCCTCCGCCGAGCTCTGCAGCAGGCTCGCATCGCGGCCTTTACCGAGCGCGGCCAAGCGAGCGCGTGCTGCCGCCGCATACAAGCGATTTCCGTGATCGTCGAAGTCACCGGCGACTTCGACGAGCTTGACGCGCGCCTGCTCGCGCCGTCCTTCGGCGAAGTCCGCCGCGGCCTCGAGCAAACCCGCGAGCGGAGCCGCGCTCGGTATCGCTTGGCGGCCGAGTTGCTTCGCGGCGCTCCGCGCTTCACTCCACAGCTCGCTGGCTCGCGCGCGCTGGCCGCGTCGCGCGAGCCGTTCGGCGAAGAGCGCCGCGCTCGCGGCGCGCAAATGCCAGAGCTGGACGCGCAGCACGCCGACATGAAAGAAATGTGCGGCTTGCAGATCCGGCCAGCGCTCGCACAGCCTCGCCCAAGTGCCCTCGGCGTCGCCGGTGTAAAAACCGAGATTGCACTGTCCGACCAAGAGCCAACAATGCGGCAGCTGCGTGCCTTTGGCGGTCCACTCTTCGCGCGCGCGGGACAGCTGCCGGCTGGCTTCGACCGTGTCGTCCCGCACGAGCCAGGCGGTATTGCTGTAGCTGGTGCGAAAGTAAGAGGCCGCGTAGAGGTTGCCCTGAATTTCGGCTTCGGCGACGAAGGGCGGCACGAGCTCGGCCAAATCTCGGAAGCGGCCGAGCGCGAACAAGGAGGCGATCATGAAGCGTTGTGCGGTCACCGTTTCCCAAACCGCGCCCACGCAGCACTGGCTCAAGATGCGCACGGCTTCCTCGCAATGCGAGAGCGAAACCGCGATTTTGCCTTGTAAGTACGCGGCGACGCCGCGGCTCACGTGCCCGAGCGCGATCGCGTTGTCGTCGTCGACGCCTTGCACGAGTTCGTCGGCGAGGCGGAGCAGCGTTTGCGTGCGTCGCTCCGAGCCGACGCCCGGCGTCGCGCCGTAGGAGATTTCGAGCGTCAGCGCGCGCAGCAAACGACGCGGTTCGCCTGCGTTGAGCGCGAGCAACAAATGGTCGTTTTGAAAATCCGCGCCGCGCACGAAATCGGTGACGCCGAGCGAGCAGGCAATCGACCACGAAGCATCGACGCGCGCGAGCTCGCGCGCCGGAATTTCGTGTTCGCGGCGCGCGCGGTAGCGCAGTCCGCGCGTGCGCACGCGCAGCCGCCCGGCCAGGATCGAGAGAAAGCCGCGGTGACCGCTGCGGGTTTGGCGCATGCCGAGCGTGCAGAGCACGTCTTCGATTACCCCGAGCCCGCGCTCCAGGTGGCCCGACAAGAGCAGTTGTTCGGCCGCGCGTCGCTTGAGCTCGAGTGCATCCGGGCCGCTCCGCTTCGCGGCGCACGCCAGGTAACCGTCGGCCGCGAGCGCGCTCTTTCCGGCGGACGCGAAGGCCTCGGCGCGCTTGAGCTCGAGCGCGTCGCGCGCTTCCGGCTCGAGCTGCGCTTGGCTCGCGCCGAGCGCGAAAAAGTCGGCTGCTTGGTTGAAGGCAAGCGCCTCGAATGCTTGATCGCCGGCGAGGATCCAATGGCGGCCGGCTTCCTCCAGCAAGCCTGCCGCTTGATAGTGCGTCGCGAGCGCGTGCGGCTTCGTCAGCGGGTCGCTCCCGAGCGCGTGCGCAAGCGACAAATGATGCGCGGATCGCTCGCCTTCAGCGATGCTTTGCACGATGATCTCTCGGATGCGATCGTGAAGCACGTCGATTTGATCCTCTTCACCGACGCGCCGCGTGTACGAAAGCCGATTGGCGCGCAGCGTGCCGAGGCTGTGCTCGAGCTCGACCGGCGAAAGATTGCGCGCTCGTCGTGCGACCGCGCGCGACAACGGCGCGCCGGCGATGGCCACCGCCTCGAGCAACTCGCGCGTGTCCGTGGCGAGCGCGGCGAGTCGATTCGAGACCAGCTCCGTCAGCGTGCTCGGCGAGGCGAGCCGCTCGGAAAAATCCGAAAAGTGCGCGAGCTCCGAGATGAATAGCGGGTTGCCGCCCGCGTCCCGCGCGATCGTGCGCGACAGTGCCTCGGGGTCGACCGCGTCTTTCGGCAAGAGGTGAAGCGCGAGCCGGCGCGCTTCTTCGAAGCTCAGCGGTTGAAGCTCGAGCGTGCGTGGTTCGGGCAAGGCGCGGCCGCTGTCGCCGAACAACGCTTCGAGCATGGGGCCCGTGCGGTCATTGCTCGAGCGATAGCTGCCCAGCAAAAGCAGTCGCGCGCCGCTCGCGTCGGAGAGCAAGGGTTCGAGCAAGAGCGCGCTCTCCGCGTCGCTCCACTGCAGATCGTCCAGCCACACGATCAACGGCGCGCGCGCGCTGAGCCGCACGAGCAATTGGCGGAAGGCCGTGATCGCGCGGTGCTTTGCCACGGTCTGATCCGGGATGTCGAAACGACGTTTGGGCGCGCCGGCAATCGCGCGCGCCACGCGCAGCGCCGGAAATAGCCGGGTCAAATCTTCGAAGTCATCCGGCAAGAGCTCGACGGCCTCGCGCTCCGGCAGTCCGTCGAGCAGTGCGACGATGTCGTCGATCAAGCCGTCGATCGCTTTGTAACCGACCGATTCGCGCTCGCGACAACGACCCGAGAGCGCGATTGCGCCGCGGCTGCGTTTAGCGGCGATGAACTGCTCGAGCAACGCCGTCTTGCCGATGCCGGGTGGGCCGTGCACCAAAATCACCGCGACATGTCCGTTCTGGGCGCGCTCGTAGTCGACGTTCAGATAGGCGAGCTCCGCCTGGCGGCCGAGCAACGCCGCGCGCGCAGGCGGCGGCACCGAGGTTCGCGCGCTCGTTTCCATGCCGCCGAGGATTTCGAGCACTGCTTCGCCGCTCGGTCGCTGCGCCGGATCTTCATCGAGCAGAGCCGAACACAATTGACCGAGCCGGTGCGGCGCCGCGGCGAGCTCTTGCTCGATGTTCGTGCCTGCGGGCAATCTGCCGGTCAGCGCTTCGAACAGCACGACGCCATACGAGTACCAATCGGCGGCTTCGTTCAGGTCTTTGCCCTCGGCTTGTTCGGGGGCCATGTACTCCGGCGTTCCGGCGAACAAGTGCTCGCGGCTAGATGCGCCGGGTGGGCGCGCGAGCCCGAAGTCCAAGAGCACGATTTTGCCTTCGGCTCGGGTGACCAGAAAATTCGAAGGTTTGAGGTCACCGTGCAAAAGCCCCGCGGTGTGCAGCGCGCGGAGCGCGATCGCGAGTTCGCGAAACAGATCCTCGAACGGGTCTCGACCGCGCGCGCGGCCTTTTCGTAGCGCGCTCGACAAGGCGACGCCTTCCACCAAATCCATCGTGAAAAACCACTCGACGCCGTCGCAAAACAGCTCGTGCAGGCGCACCAAGTTCGGGTGCGCGAGCTCCGCGGCCGCCCGAAATTCCTGTTTTATCGCCGCGATCGAGCGCGGCGTGAGCGAACCCAAAATCTTGAGCGCGACGCGCGTCTGCAAACTGGCGTCGAAGGCCGCGAAAACCTGGCCCATTCCGCCTTCGCCGAGCTGCCGCTCGACCGTGAACCGATCCGCCAGCCGGGAGCCCGGTCCGACGCCGCGGCGAATCGCGGTCACCTCGGGCGTGCGCGCGACCCGTCGCAGCAGCTGCTCGAATGCGTCGTCAGTCGAGTCCGACACGTGCTCCTCGGGGCCGTCACAAAAACCGGTCCGCCTGGAGAATGTACAAGAAAAGTGAGCTAGAGGGATCACATTCCAGACCTGCCGTCTCTGTGACTGAGTCAGGTGTGATTTGGAGCCCGCCCCAGCTCGGATGTGAGGTTTGTTTGCGCGAGGCAATTGAGAGTGAGGTGACGGTCGTCGGCACGGGTTTCGGCGGAGCCGTCGCAGCCTGCCGGCTCAGCCAAGCCGGCATGAACGTGCTCGTGCTCGAGCGCGGCCGTCGCTTCGAAGCCCAAGATTTCCCGCCCTTGCCCGCGGATTCGGCGCTCTTACCCGACACCAAACACTGGGCCTGGCAAGGCGATCACGGCCTGTGGGACGTCGAGGATCTCGAAGAGATCGTCAGTGTGCAGGCGGCCGGCTACGGCGGCGGCTCGTTGATCTACGCGAACGTGCACCTGCGCCCGCCCGGCGAAGTCTTCGCCGACAAGTGGCCCAAGGGCTACGACTTGGAGCGGCTCGCGCCGTTCTACGATCTGGCCGCGTACATGCTCGACGCGACGCCAATCAGCGAAAGTGCGCTCTTTCACAAACTCGTCAAGACCGAGCAACTGCGCAAAGTCGCCGCGCAGCTCGGGCGCGAGGACGGTTTTTTCTACCCGCCGCTCGCGGTCAACTACAACAAACGCGAGAACGCGCACGGCAAGGTGCAAAAGGAATGCAACGGCTGCGGGCGCTGCTGCACCGGTTGCCCGGAAACCGCCAAGAACACGCTCGACTACAACTACCTCGCGGTGGCCGAAAAATTCGGCGCGCGCGTGCGAACGCAATTCGAAGTGATCGACATCGAAGAGCTGCCGGATGGCGCAGGCTGGCAATTGTCGTGCGTCGACCACGTGCTGTCGGTGACGCGGGTGGTGAAAACGAAAACGTTATTTTTGTCCGCTGGCGCCGTGCATTCGAGTCGGTTGTTGAGCCGCGCGAAGCTTCTCGATGGAGCGCGCGCGACGCAAGAGCGAGTCGGCGTCGGCTATTTCCCGAACGCGGACGCGCTCGGGATCATCTACGACACCGAGCATCCGCAATATCCTTCGTGCGGCCCCACGATCACGAACGCCACCGTGCATTGGTCGAGCGCCGAGAAGCCCTCGCGCGAGCCCGGCTTCTTCATGATTCAAGACGGCGGCTATGCGCGCGAAGTCGAGCGCCTGGCCGGCACGTTGCGCGCTCGGCTGTGGACCGGAAGAAATCGGCTCACGGGCAGCGGCCCTGCGCAAATCGCGCAGAGCGAGCTCGGCCCATTGCCGGCGCCGAAGAGCCTGCAAAATGGCCACGCGGCGCCGGCTCAGCCGTCGATCGTCGATTCATTTTTGTTGGCTGCGCTCGGTGGCGCCTTCAAAGACGTAGCTTCCGACGATCTGCGCGCGGCGCTTCCGCAGTTCCTCGAAGAAGTCAAAGCGCTCGTGCTCTTGCCGGAGCTCGTCGACAACACGATCGAGCAAGCGCTGCAGGCGAAGTTCAGCTGGCTGCCGACCGGGCTGCGCAAGCTCTTGGTACGCGGGCTGAAGTGGTTTGCGTACTTTGCGCTCGGCAATCGCGAAAAACTCGCGGATGACGCGTTCAAAGCGCTCACCAGCGGCAGCGGGCTTGGGCCGGATGCAATTGCTGCGCGCGTGCTCGGTTACGATGCGGCGCGCGCGGATCATCGCGTGGTGCTGCTCGGCATGGGCCGAGATCGCACCCGCGGCGTCCTGCACTATGACGCGAACACCGGGCGCATGATCGCGGATTTGGATTTGTTCCACCTGGCTCCGCGCTACACGGCCGAAGAGCTCATGATGTCGGACATGGCTCAGGCGCTGGGCGGCGAATTGCGCGTCAATCCGGCTTGGTCGTTCCTGGGCAAGCCGATCACGGTGCACAGCCACGGTGGCTGTCGCATGAGCGACGACCCTGCGCACGGCGTGACCGACGCGAACGGGCGGGTGCACGGCTGCCAAGGGCTTTACGTCTGCGATGGCTCGGTGCTGTGCGCCTCGGTCGGTGTGAACCCGTCGGCGACGATCACGGCGATCGCCGAGCGCAACGTGCTCGCCTTCATTCGGCAAACGAAAGCGAATTGGCCCACGGGTGACGATGGCGCGGGCGCGCAATCCTACGCCGCGCACGTCACCGCGGCGGAGAGCGCGGCGGAAACCGCGAAGCGAAAACAATTCGCGAGGAGCTTGCCGCGCTGCGCGGAAGTGCCGCTTCGGAGCCGGCCGCTCACGGCCTCGTTCAGCGAGACGATGCAAGGCTTTTACGCGCCGGGCACGCCCGCGCCGGATCGCGACACGCGCGGTAACGACGGCAACGAAGCCGATCCGCACCCCGAAGACGACGAGCTCTATCGCATTGCGGAAATCGCGGGACGTCCGGGCTATCCGCTCGAAGTGCAATTGAAAGCCGTGGCGCCGATCAGCGAAGGCTTTTACGAGGACGAAAATCACAGCATCGATTTGTCGGGCACCATCCGCGTGCGCTTGCCCGGCGAAGCCGCGCCGACCGCGCGCGAAACGAAGGGCACACTCAGCTTGTTCGTGCCGCGCTACAAGCCGTACGCGCTCGAGGACGGACCGAAGAAGCGCGCTCAGGAAGCCAGCGTCGGCACTTACAAGAGCGTCAAGGCCCCCGGCAATCTCGTCCGCCGCGGTGAGCCGCCGCCATGCGAGGAGCGACTGATGAAGTACGATCTACGCTTCGAAGTCGACCGCAAAAACTGGGCGCTTCACGGCTACAAGCGCATGAGCCTCGAGCCCGGCGTCAATGCTTGGCGCGACACGACTTCGCTCTTCGTGACGTTGCTCGGCCCGGATGCGTCGGGCGCGCCGGCCGTGGTCGCGGGCATCGGCGCGATTCACGTCGATTTGACCGGTTTCTTGTTCGGCCAATTGCACTCGGTCACGGTATCCGAAGCGGAGCGGCCGGGTGATGGCGCCAGCGCGCATCGCGCGGTCGATCCGGCGCGGCTCACTTGGTCGGTCGCCAAATTCAGCACGTTCTTCTTCGGTTCGCTGCAACGCATCTACGTGCCCGAAGTCGGAGCGGTGCTCGATACGCTGTTTCATCCGCGAAAAACCAACGTCAATTACCAGCGCAGGTAACCTTGGACAAAGCTCGAGCAGAGTTCGAACGTCTGCGCGACAGCGCAGAGACCTTCCCGGTCGAGGTGCAGGGGCTCACGCTGCCGCTCAAGCGCCATCGCGGTAAGAACGCCGGTGGTCCGCCCGTATTGCTCCTGCACGGCGGGAGCACCTGTAGCGACATCTTCTTGGTGCCGGGCGGCGGGCTCGTGCAGTACTTGCTCAACCGCGGTTGGGAAGTGTGGACGCTCGATTGGCGTGGCAGCTGCCGCGTCGTGGACGCGCTGCCGGAAGCGAGCATCGGCGGTAGCCCCGAGGCCGAACGCGCGCTGTTCACGCTGGACAACGTCGCGCTTTACGACATTCCGCGCGCGCTCGCGACGATGCGCGCGCACGTGGATCCCGAACAGAAGATCGGCATCGTGGGTTTTTGCGCGGGCGCGGGCGCGCTCAGCATGGCGATCGCGCGTGGCGCTGTGCGCGAATTCGGCGTCGATAACGTGGTTTTGATGACGCTTGGTTTGTTCTACGAAACGCCCTGGGACGGTTGGATCAAGGCCGAAGATTTTTTGATCGAGCGCGTGATGGTGCAAGACCCGAAGCGCCGCGGCGTCAGCCCGCACGAGCCGAGTTGGAAGAACGACATGGAGCAAGCGTTTCAGCGCTGGCCTGCGGCGTGGCTCGCTTCCGGTTCATCGCCCGTGCAGAAAATGTATCGCCGGCTCACGTTCATGTTCGGCGAGCCGTACGCGAGCGGCCTCGTGCCCGCGATGCCCGAAGACGTGCTGCTCGGCATGTTCGGCAGTTTGCACATCGGGCTCTATTTGCACTTGGGTCAACAGGTGCGGCGAGGCTATGCGGCGCCGTTCAACGCGCCGGACATCTTGGATCGCGCGCGGCCTTCGGCGCGCAAGGCGAGCATCGACAATCACGATCTCGGCGCCCAGTATTTTTACGACGGCAGCGTGG
>DASYCL010000564.1:0-7075 GCA_036500245.1 Polyangiaceae bacterium
ATTTTCCGGTGCGCATCGCGTCGAGCAATTTGAACGGCATCATGTCCGGCCGACCGCGTGGGCCATAGACGGTGAAGAAGCGAAGCGCCGTAAAATCACTGCCGTGAATGTGGTGATAGGAATGCCCGATCAACTCCGCGGCACGCTTGCTCGCCGGGTAGGGTGCGAGCGGGCGATCGGAGGGATCGGTCTCGATGAATGGAATCAGCTTGGTGTTGCCGTAAGCCGATGACGTCGAAGCCAGCACGAAATTGGGGTTATTGTGCAGCCGCGCGGCCTCGAGCAGGTTGAGCGTGCCGGTCAGATTCACGTCGCAATAGAGCCACGGGTCTTCGACCGACGAGCGCACGCCGGCCATCGCCGCCAAGTGCACCACCCCAATAAACTCGTGACGCGAGAATAGCTGCTCGAGGAGGGCCCGGTCTCGGATGTCGCCTTCTATGAACGTGAACGCGCCACCCTGCTCGGCGGTAGCTCGCACTTCTTCGAGGTTCGAGCGCTTCCGCGCCGGATCGTAGTAGTCGTTCAGATTGTCGAGGCCGACGACGTGATCACCGCGCTGCAGCAAGCGCTCAGCCGTATGGCTGCCGATGAATCCGGCTGCGCCGGTGACCAGGATCGTGCGCGACGTCGAAGCGGGCATCTGGACTCACTATCGAAGATAGCGTCGCGCTTCAATCGCTCTTGCGTTTGCCGCCAACCGAGCTCATCTCGCTGACGCCGCTCGACTCGAGAAATTGGTGCAATAGCTCGTTTTGCGCGTGCACGATCTCCTGCGGCGGCCCCGAAGCGACGATGCTGCCCTTGGAGAGCAAATAGATTTCATCGGCGATTTGCAACGCGCCGAGCATATCGTGTGAAATGATCACGCTCGTGACCCCGAAGCGGTCGCGGGTCTCGAGCACCAAATCGTCGACCATGCGACTCGTGACCGGATCGAGACCGCTGGTCGGTTCGTCATACATGATGACTTCCGGTTCGAGCATCAGCGCGCGCGCCAGCGCGACGCGCTTGCGCATGCCACCCGAAAGCTGACTTGGAAAGCGGCGCTCGACGTTTTCGAGCCCGAGCGAATTCAGCTTTTCGGTGACCTTGGCGCGGATTTCTTTGTCCGGCAGCTTCGTGTGCTCGCGCATCGGGAAAGCAACGTTGTCCATCACGTTCATCGAGTCGAGCAAGGCGGAGTACTGAAACACCATGCCGAATTTGCGGCGCATGCGGTTGAGTTCGCGATCGCTCAAATTCGCGATGTCTTGTCCGCTCACCACGACCGAGCCCGAGCTCGGGCGTTCGAGTCCGATCAGGATGCGGAGCAGCGTGGTTTTGCCGGCGCCGGAGCCGCCGATGATGACTGCGACGTGACCCCTACCAATGCTCATATTCACATCCTTGAGCACCTCGGTATCGCCGAAATTCTTTTGCAGTGAGCGGACCTCGATGTGCGCGCTGCCGTTCGCGGGCGCGGCTTTCTGGCTCTGGTTCTTGCCGTTTTCGTTCGCGCTCACGCTCCGGACGATACGGGGGCGCGCGCCGCCGAGCCACGGGAAAAGCGACCTCGCCTTGACTTCGGGCCAGAAACGAAAAACTTTAGGCACATGACCGAAGAGCACCTGACCGCGTTGCTCAACGCCGCCGAAGCAAAGAAAGACGACAAGGGTTGGGTGAGCGCCGCTGACGGGCGCTTGTTCACGCTGTACATCGCCTACAACGGCGCGGGCCTCACCGTGAGCCGAATCGAAGCGGTGCGCATCGAGGGCAAGCTCTTGCACGCGCGCACCAATCGCGGCGAGCTCTACCTGCTCGCGCTGAGCGACGTGTACGCGGGAGCGCTCGAGGGGCCGGCTGCGACGTCGCGCAAAGCTGGTTTTACATGAAGCGTGTCTGACGCGGTTCACGCCGCAGAAGGCGGAGAGCGCGAGACGAGTCGCGGCCGCTGCATGTGCGTCAGCGTAGCCGGCGCAAGCTACGGCTTGCCGCTCGGGAACGTGCAAGAGGTGATCGGGCTTCGGCCCGTCACGCGTGTGTTCCATGCGCCGCCGGCGTTGGCCGGAATCATCAACCTTCGGGGTGAAGTGCTCCCCGTGCTCGACTTGGCAGAGCTTCTCCGCGCCGAGGCACGAGATTCGAGCCAGGCCGATGCGAGGATCGTCGTGGTGCGGGAAACCGAGGGGCTCAAGCGTCGAGCGGGCCTCTGCGTCGACGCACTGCTCGGTTTGCTCGATGTGCCGCTCGAAGGGCTAGGCGCTACGCCGAGCAGCATATCCGCCGCGATTCGCGCGCTCGTAGCCGGTGTCATCTCGACATCGCCGCCGTGCGCCGTCTTCGACGTCCCGAACTTGCTCTCCGCGCCCGACCTCGCGCTTCTCACCGACGCTCAGCAGCCCGGATGAGCAAAACGCGGCTCGGCATGGCTCGCGTGTTCGAATTGCTCGAGCGTGCACACGGCATCGGCACTCGCGGCAGTGAGCGCTCGGGCTGGATGGAGCAGCGGCTGAGCTCGTTGTTAGAGGGCGTCGCACGAACCCGCGCTCTCGATCCGCTATCGATCGCGGAGAGCCTCGAAGCAGATCCGAAGTTACTCGCTGAAATCGCCGACACGCTGCGCGTCGGAGAGACGCGCTTTCACCGCGACCCGGCTCAATGGCGCGCGCTTCGCGAACAAGTGTTGCCCGCGCTTAGCGTCGAGCGTGTGCGTGCCATTTCCGTCGGCTGTTCGACGGGCGAGGAGGCCTACACGCTGGCCATGATCCTCGATCAAGAAGCTCGCACCTTCCCGGGTGGATTTCGTGTCGTGGGCATGGATCGCAGCGACACGGCGCTCGCTGCGGCGCGGGCTGGCGTGTACCCGGAGGCCGCCGCGAGCGATCTGCCGAGCGAATTTCGCGCGCGCTATCTCGAACCCACGGGAAACGAGGCGGTCCGCGTCGCGCGCGCGTTGCGCGCAAATGTGAGCTTCGTCACGCGCGACGTGATGAGCGGGCTGCCACCGGGCAGCTACGAAGTCATCGTCTGTAAGAACATGCTGATCTATTTTGGCGAACAGGCTCGCGCGAGCGTAATTGAGAGCTTGCTGCGCGCGCTGTGCCCAGGCGGTGCGCTGCTCGTAGCTCGGAGCGAGGTTCCACTCGTGCGCGCGCTGGGCGAACGCTTCGCGTTGACCGCGCCCGGGGTATTCACGCTCGGCCCAAAAGCGAGCGGGCGCGCTAGGCGCTGAAAAAATCCTGGATTGTCCGCGCTACGTCGCGAACCATCCACGCTTCGAGCTCCGGAAATATCGGCAGCGCCACGCACTCCCGTGCGCAGGTTTCGGCGACCGGAAAATCGCCGAGACGATGGCCAAGGTGAGCGCAGCTATCCTGCAAGTGAATTGGGATTGGGTAGTAAATCTCGGTGGCGATGCCGCGCTCGAGTAAGTGGCTGCGGAGCGCATCGCGTTCTGCGCTTCGCACCGTGAATTGATTGTATACGTGCTTGCTCGCGCCAGCTTCGCTGGGCACCGTGAGCCGCGGCTCGAGCTCCGCGAGCGCCCGACGATACGCGTCGGCGTGACTCTTTCGCAGCGCGTTCCAACGCTCCAAGTGCGGCAATTTCACGCGCAAGATCGCGGCTTGCAGCGCGTCCAGCCGAAAATTGCCGCCCAAGCGCCGGCTGTGATGCTTGGGAGCAAAGCCGTGATTGCGTAGCGCGCGAGCCGTCGTTGCGAGTGAGTCATCGTTGGTCGTGAAGAGGCCGCCGTCGCCGAACGCGCCGAGATTTTTGGTTGGGAAGAAGCTGAAACACGCGATGTCGCCGAGCGTGCCGACGCGGGCGCCGCCTTCGTTCGCTCCCAATGCCTGCGCCGCATCTTCGACTAGTGAAAGCGAATGCGCACGCGCAATTTCTGCGAGTGCGAGCATGTTCGCGGGTTGTCCGAACAGATGCACGGGCAGAATCGCACGCGTCTTCGCGCTCACGACGCGCTGAACGCAATTTGGGTCCAAGTTGAAGCTCGCGTATTCGATGTCGGCAAAAACCGGCGTGGCACCGACGCGCAATATGGCGCCCGTCGTGGCGAAGAACGTGTATGGCGTGGTGATGACTTCGTCCCCCGGTCCGATTCCAAGGCTGAGCAGAGCGATCGTCAGCGCGTCGGTGCAAGACGAGACGCCGATCGCGTGGCGAACGCCGAGATAGCGCGCGATTTCGGCCTCGAATGCCGCCACTTCCTCGCCCAAGATGAAACGCTGCGCGCGGATCACTCGTTCGATCGCAGCATGAATTTCAGGACCCAGCGCGGCGGCTTGCGCCGAACCGTCGAAGAACGGAATCGAGCGCCGAGCTGCGCGCCGATTTGAGGCGAAAGAAACAGTCATCGCGGCGCGCCGGCTGAAAGCGGGAGCTCTTCGGGATGATCGAGGCAGCTGAGCCTGCCGGCGTGTTCGCGATAACGAAAGCCGCTCTCGGGGCAAAGCAAGTTTCCGTCGCGATCGCGCTCGCGGAGCACGTGTCCATGGCGGCCAACCCAACCCATTTGTCGTGCCGGCACCCCGAGCACGAGCGCATAGTCCGGATGTCGATCGCTCACGACCGCGCCCGCGCCCACGAACGCATAACGCCCGAGTTCGCTGCCGCAAATTACGGTGCAATTCGCGCCGAGCGTGGCGCCGCGACCGACGCGGGTCTTTTCGAACGAATCACGGCGGGACAACTCGGCCCGCGGATTTCGCACGTTCGTGAATACGGCGGATGGCCCACAAAAGACCTCGTCAGCGAGCTCGACCCCCTCATAAAGAGAGACGTTGTTCTGAATCTTGACGCGATTGCCGATTTTCGCGCCACTCGCGACGAACACGTTCTGTCCCAAGCTACAATCTTCTCCGATCACGGCGCCGGCCATCACATGGCAGAAGTGCCAAACGCGCGAACCATTGCCGATCACGCTGCCGCTATCGACACACGCGGTCGGATGAATGAATACGTCGCCCATGGCGGGGGCGAGTGTAGCTCGGTTCTCGATTGGTTCGTGGTTTGGCTTGCCGCGCAGAGGGCATAGCGCTAACTCCGGCCCATGACCGAGCAAGATGGGCTGAAATTGGGCACGCACGTCTTCCAATCCCGGCTCATCGTGGGCACCGGCAAATACAAGAGCGTCGAAGAAACCGCGCTTGCGCTCGAGACTTCCGGTACCGAGCTTGTCACGGTCGCGCTCCGACGCGTGGATCTAAAGGATCGCAGCCAGGGCTCGCTGATGAGCTTGCTGCTGAGCAAGCGCTGGGCGATTTTGCCGAACACCGCCGGTTGCTACAGCGCCGAAGAAGCCGTGCGTACGCTGCGCCTGGCGCGCGAGCTCGGAATTGCCGAGCTGGTCAAACTCGAAGTCATCGGGGACCCGAAGACGCTCTATCCCGACAATGAGCAAACGCTGGAGGCGGCCAAGCTCTTGGTCAAGGAAGGGTTCACGGTGCTGCCGTATTGCATCGATGATCCCATCGTCTGCAAGAAGCTCGAGGACCTTGGCTGCGCGGCGGTGATGCCGCTCGCGGCGCCGATCGGATCGGGGCTCGGCATTCGCAACCCGTACAACCTGCGCATCATCTTGGAGCAAGCCAAAATCCCGGTGATCGTCGATGCCGGCGTCGGCACCGCGAGCGACGCCGCGGTCGCGATGGAGCTCGGCTGCGACGGCATCTTGCTCAACACGGCAATCGCGCACGCGAAGAAGCCAGTTTTGATGGCCGAAGCCATGCGCGACGCCGTACGCGCCGGTCGCAACGCGTTTCTGGCCGGGCGCATGCCGAAGCAACTTTACGCAAACGCCTCGAGTCCAACGGCCGGCCTAATCGAATGAGCGACGGCTCCGCGCAAGCGTCCGGTTCGACGCCGAAGCTGTCGAGTTATCAGCGGCAACTGATGCTCTTCTTGAGCGTCGCGAGCTTCTTCGAAGGCTATGATTTCTTCGCGCTGACGCAGCTCTTGCCGAACATTCGCGCCGATTTGCACGTCGGCATCGTGGGCGGAGGACGGCTCGTCGGCTTCATCAATTGCGGCACGATTTTGGCGTTCGCGTTGGCGCGGCGCGCCGATCGCTGGGGCCGAAAGCCCGTGCTCACCGCGACGATCCTCGGCTACACGCTGTTCACGTTTGCCTCCGGCCTCGCGCCGAACGTGTATGTGTTTGCGCTCTTGCAGATGATCGCGCGCATCTTCTTGATCGCGGAATGGGCGACGAGCATGGTGATCACAGCCGAAGAATTCCCGGCCGAGGGTCGCGGCACGGTGCTCGGTGTCGTCAGCGCGGCGAGCGGCTTCGGCGCGATCGTTTGTGCCGGCATCGTGCCGCTCTTGCTGAAAACGCCGTTCGGATGGCGGAGCATCTACTTCGTGAGTTTGATTCCGCTGCTGACGCTCGCGTACGCGCGGCGCGGGCTGCGCGAAACCAACCGGTTCCTCACTCGTAACGTGGAACAGGCCGAAAAAGGGCTATTCGAGATTTGGCGCAGCGGGCACCGGCGGCGCATGCTCGAGCTCGCGGCAATTTGGTTTCTGACCTACGTGTGCACGCAGAACGCGGTCACGTTTTGGAAAGAGTTCGCCATGGCCGAACGCCACATGTCGGATGCGGACGTTGCCAACGCGATCAAGCTCGCCGCGCTCGCGTCGATGCCTTTGGCGTTCGCGGCCGGCAAACTGCTCGATGTGATCGGTCGCAAAATCGGCGCCACTCTGATTTTCGTCTGCACGATTGTCGGCGTGGCCGCGGCGTACACGGTGCATGGCAAACTCTGGCTAACACTCGCTTTGGTGCTGGCCGTGCTCGGGGTCAACACGGTGCTCACCGTCCTGAACGCGTTCACGGCCGAGCTGTTCCCGACCGAGTTTCGCGGGGCGGCATTCGCTTGGTCCAATAACCTGATCGGCAGAATCGGCTACTGCATTTCGCCGCTGATCCTGACCGAGCTCGTCGCACAAACGCACCAATGGGGAACCATCATGGCGAGCACCGCGGTGTTTCCGCTGATCGCGCTGATCATCATTTGGCTCGTGCTGCCCGAGACGAGCCGTCGCGAGCTCGAAGACACCGCGCGCATTTGAGAGC
>DASYCL010000565.1:0-2214 GCA_036500245.1 Polyangiaceae bacterium
GCCCGAGCGCTTTGCCGTTCCGCAACACCTCCAAAACCAAATTCTCCTCCGACAAATGCATGCCGGCGTGCGCTTCGCACTCGGCCGCCATCAGCATCGTCTCGCGCGAGCCATAGGTTTCAAAAATGCCGGGGCCGAAGGCTTTGGCGAGGATCGCGCGATCGGCGGAGAGGACGCCTTCCGCGCCGCAAATCACGGGAATGTCGTCCCAGTCGCGGTGACCATTTTCGACGATCCAGCGCGCGAATTGGGCGCACGATTGCGTGTAGCAGACGATCACCTCCGGCCGTGTGCGGCGCAGGATCTCGAGCGCGGCGCGACGCGCCGCTTCGTCTTGCTTCATCGAGTCGAAGAATGTTTCGCGACGAAGCGCGCGATCGAGCCGAATTTTCAGGTTGGGCGGGCCCGCCGCGACCGCAGCCCAATAGAAGAATGTCTTTCGACCAGGCCGATAACCGGCCCAACTATAACCGCGAAGCTTCGTTGCCTGACGCCAATACTCGCTCTCGGGCGAGTACTCGAAGCGTAGCGGTTTCCCGGTCGAGCCACTCGTGCCCTTCTTGAAGTTTTTTCCGTGCGAGCTCGGGTCGACCAGATCTTCGTAGCGTTCACGCACGATTTCACGCGTCAAGAGCGGCAGTCCGTCCAAGTCTTTTGCCGAACGCACGCCGCGCGGATCGAAGCCGAGAGTCTCGAACAGATCACGGTAGTAAGGAACGTTTTGGCCCGCGTGACACAGTAGCTTGCAGAGCGCTGCGCCGTCTTCCCGCTCGCGTTCTTCGCGCTCGAACCACTGGCTGCGCTCCAAATAACGAAGGTGCTTCAGCGTGTCTCGGCGACGAATGACGCCCTCCCAAACCGGGAGTAGCAAACGCTCGAATGCAACGGTGTATGCGCGATCGCCGGCACTCGTGCTCGTCATTTGGTTGCTCGCATCGACTTCGTGGTTACTCGTAATGCATCGAACATGCCGGCGAGTCTGGATGCGAAATTACCGAAATTAAGCTGGTTCAGCACAACCAGCGCGCCACGGTGGGTCGGATCGCCTCGAAAACGAAGCGGCCGACCTGCCTCCAAGGACTAAGAAGGACTAAGACAGATGCGCCGCGCCACCCCGCGCACGACGCCGTCGCCGCAATGCACCCACGGCGATCATCAACGCGATCAGCGCACCCGGCTCGCCTTCCCCGCCACTACCGAAGCGACAAGCGCAGCCACCCGGCGTGCGGTGGTACAAGTTCGATGTCGTACCGCCGCCGTCGTCGTCGCCGCCACCGGTCGTGCTGCCCGCCGCGCCGCCGTCGCCCGCGCTGTTGGTGTCTCCGGCGCTTCCGCTCGAGCTGGTTCCAGCGTTGCCTTCTCCAGCTTCGCCGCCCGTGCTCGAGCCGCCCGTGCCGTTCGACACACACTTCGCGCTCTTGCAGCTGCCGCCGGTGCACGTCGCGCCGTCCTTCTTGGCTGGGTTGCTGCACGTTCCAGTGGTCGAGTCGCAAGTGCCCGAATCGTGACATTCGTCGCTCGGCGGGCAATTCATCGGGGCGCCTGCCACGCACTTGCCGCTCGCGCATTTGTCGCCTTGCGTGCACGGGTCGCCGTCGGTGCAGTCCGCGCCGTCGGTATTCGTGTGGACGCAGCCCTTGGTCGGATCGCAGCTGTCGGTCGTGCAAGGATTGTTGTCGTCGCAGTCGACGGCAGTGCCGCCGCCACATTGGCCGCTCGTGCACTTCTGATTCTCCATGCACTTGTTGCCGCTGACGCAGCCGGTGTTGTCCGCGAGCTTGCTGTTCAGGCAATTGCCCGTGCCCGGATTACAGTCGTCGTTCGTACAGGGGTTGCTATCGTTGCAGTCCGGACCGCTCGTCGGCTTGCACACGCCGGCCGCGCAATGATCGCCAGTCGAGCAGACGTTGCCGTCGCTGCAAGTATTCGCATCGTTGTTGCTGTTCACGCAGCCGCTCGACGGGTTGCAGGAGTCGTCCGTGCACGCGTCAGTGTCATCGCAGTTCTTGGCGGTACCCTTGCAAACGCCGCTCTGGCACTTGTCGCCGACCGTACAGACCGAACCGTCGCTGCAAGGCAGCGTGTCGTCATTCGGGTAGGTGCACCCTTTGACGGGATCACAGGTGTTGTCGGTGCACGGCTTGCCGTCATCGCAGGCAAGCGCAGTACCGGGCATGCAGGTCGTGCCGCTGCATGTCTCGGCGCCGTTACACA
>DASYCL010000566.1:0-2085 GCA_036500245.1 Polyangiaceae bacterium
GGCATGCGCCGCTCGAAATCCTCGAGCACCGCGCGCGTAATCGCTTCGAGCGATTCGTACACACCTTCGCCGTTCGTGGCGACGGTCGCAAAAGAAGGCGCACCCGCGCGATTGAGCTGCCGATCGAGCTCGTCGATCGGCAAGACGTCGTGCAGGTCGCGTTTGTTGTACTGCACGATGTGCGGCATCTCGCTGAGCGTGCGGCCATGCGCGCTCAGGTTGTCGCGCAGGTTGTCGAGCGTCTCGAGGTTCGCATCCGCGCGCGCGCTCTGCGAATCGTAGACCAGCACGATGCCGTCCGCGCCGGTCAAGACGAGCTTGCGCGTCGCGTTGTAGTGCACTTGCCCGGGTACGGTGAAGAGCTGAAGCTTCACGCTCATCCCGCGCACGTTCGGCACGCGAATCGGTAAGAAGTCGAAGTAGAGCGTGCGATCGACCGGAGTCGCGAGGCTCACCATCTTGCCGCGGTGCTCGGGCTTCGCCGTCGCGTGCACGTATTGCAGGCTCGTGGTTTTCCCGCCAAGCCCGGGCCCGTAGTACACGACCTTGAAGACGAGTTCCCTCGCCAAGGGATTGACCACGGGCATGACCTGCGGAGGATAGTCGCCCGAGGGCAGCGGCCGCCACAATTTGTGGTGTTCAGTGCTGCTGGGCCGACTCTCGGGCCCGCTCCGCGCGCCAAAACGGCGAGGCATTCGCGAGCACGACGCTCAGCGGCACCAGCGCGAGCAGCATGGCCGACAGTGCGACAGCAAGCTTGCCGAGGCCGAATCGACGGCGTTCCTTGTCGAACAAGAAGCCGAGTCCGGCGCCGACGACGAGGCCGCCAACGTGCGCCGCGTTGTTGACCGGGAACGCGAAGCCGATGATCGCGAGGTTCACCAAATTCTGAACCAAAACTTGTTTCCAGCGCGAATCGCGGCGCGCATAGGCCACACCAACCACCGAGCCGAACGCGCCGCAAATCGCGCCGCTGGCTCCAGCCGTGAGCGGACCGGCACCGCCGTACCATTGGTCGCTCACCACGAAGCCAAGCACGCCCGACACGATGAACAGAACGGCAAAACGCGCGCTGCCGAACTCGCGCTCCGCCGTTGGGCCAACCGCGACCAAGGACCAGCCGTTGAGCCCGATGTGGAGCACGTTCATGTGCACGAACACCGCCGCGAGGTAGCGCCACGGCTCGATCGCGCCGAGCGGGCCGACGAGTGCGCCGAAGCGTAGCAATGTCGCGCCTGAAAATTGGTCCGAGATCCAAATCGGCAAGCGGCGATCCGAAGCGACGGACAGTCCACACACGAGCAGACAAAAGCCGAGCAGTGCGCGCGTCATCGGCGCTTCGCTGCCGAGAGTGTCGCGCACGAAGTCTAGCGCGGCAGAAACCAACGGGCCCGGCAGCGCGCGACCACAGCGGTAGCAGCGCCGCTCGCCGGCGGAGTTGAGCCCTTTGCAGAAAGGGCAGAGGTGCGCGCGCTCCGGCATTTTCCCGGTTTTGTCGGCCACGCGCCGGGTCTTGGCAAGCGATTTCGCGCTGCGCGCGTAAGCCTCGAGCCAGGCCCTCCGTTATCTGAGGGTGAACAGCTGCGCATGCCTGCTTCCCCGGACGGGTCCGACTTTCGGGCCGCCCTTGACGCTGCTCGGCAAAGCGCCGCGGGTCGTCGAGCTCCGCCCGTGTAAAGTGCGAGCGGTGGATGACGCGGCCGAGTTGCTTGCCGAACGTGCGCTGGTCGAACGCGCACAGGGCGGCGACCGCGAAGCGCTCGGCTCACTCTTGCGCAAGCACGGACCGCGCCTCTACCGAAGCGTGCTTCTGCCACGTTTGGGCAGCGCGGCCGCTGCCGAGGAAGCGCTGTCTCGCACCTACGTCAAAGTGATCGAGCACTTCGACCAATTCAGCTGGCAAGCGGTGGGGGTTTATCCTTGGCTGCGCGTGGTGGCGTTGCGCGTCGCGCTGGATTTGCTGCGCGCGCGCAAGCGTGAACTGTTGTTCGAGCCGGAAGACGTCGAACGCGAGCTCGACCAGGCGGAGCGCGGAGCGCGCGAAGCGGACGCGCTCGAGCGCCACGATTTGAACTACGCGAAAGA
>DASYCL010000567.1:0-7123 GCA_036500245.1 Polyangiaceae bacterium
GACGCCGACGTCGACGGCAGCCACATTCGCACGCTCTTGCTCACGTTCTTTTATCGCCAGATGCGGGACGTGATCGAAAATGGTTACTTGTTCATCGCGCAGCCGCCGCTATTCGGTGTGCGCAAAGGCAAGAAGTATCAGTACCTCAAGGATCAGTCTGCGCTCGATCGCTTCTTGATCGAAAACGGCATAGAGGATCTGACGGTTCAAGCCAAAGGAAGCAATCTCGAGATCGCCGGCTTGCCATTATTCAATTTGGCGACGCGGCTCCGCTCGATGCGCAACGTGCTCGCGAAGATCGATCGCCGTTGCGATGCGCGTGTCGTCGCCGCTTTGCTGCGGACCAAATCAATGACGCTCGCGGAGTTTCGCGATCGAGCCGCGGTGGAAGCTGCCGCACAGAACCTGCAAAAGTACCTGGAAGAGCGCTATCCCGATCTTTGCCCGCTGACCCTCAGCGTGGAATGGGAAAAGGCGCATGACGCCGGGCGCATCAACGTGAAGTTCCGTCCGGGGGCGTCGGCGCGACCCGCGGTCATAGACTGGGAGCTGGCGGAATCCGCCGAATATCAAGAGCTCTTGTCGATCGAGCAAGACATTCGCTCGATCGGACCCAGGCCATATACCGTGAGAGTTGGAAAAGGCGAGCCGCAGACGCTGCCCGACGCGGAGGCCCTCGAAGCGTTCATCGCGGAACGCGGCCGCAAAGGCATGCAGATCACGCGCTACAAAGGCCTCGGCGAAATGAACGCAGATCAGCTGTGGGACACCACGATGAGCCCGGATGCGCGGACCCTGCTGCAAGTCAAAGTGAGCGATCCAGTGCGCGTCGATGAGCTCTTCAGCGTGCTGATGGGGGATCAAGTCGAGCCGCGTCGGAAGTTCATCGAAGAGAACGCGCTGAACGTCCGAAATTTGGACATCTGATCTTCGCGCCTGTAAGACCCAAAGCCTGAGCACGCCGCGACACGACGCATGTCGAAGTGCGGGAGTCGCGCACTTGATGCCGCGGTCTGGGTACAGCGGTGTCGAGGGCGGGAATCGAAGCTCGGAGGGAGCGCGCATCATGTCGGCAAACTCGGCTTTGCATCGTTCGTCGTCCATTCGCCTGGGCTACGCAGAGCGCAATCGACTCGTCGCAGAAACGGCGCGTCTGCTCCGCGAGCGCGGGTTGATTCATCTGATCGCCGAAGACGAGCAGAACGACGGTCGCCACGTGAGGCTGCGCGGGCGTAGCCTCCTCAATTTCGGGAGCTGTTCGTATCTTGGGCTCGAGGTCGACCAACGGCTGAAGGAGAGCGCGTGCGACGCGATTCAGCGCTACGGCGTGCAATTCTCCTCGTCGCGCGCGTACGTTTCGACTCCACTATATGGTGAGTTCGAGGATTTGCTCGAGCGCGTGCTCGGCGCGCCGGTCGTGGTGACGCAAACGACGTCCCTCGGCCACCTCGCGACGTTGCCAGTGGTGGTGGGAGAGAACGACTTAGTCTTGTTCGACGTGCTCGTGCACGCCAGCGTGCAGGCGGTTCTACCCACGCTACGGGCGGCCGGCACTCGATGCAGTCCAGTTCCCCACAATCGGATTGATCGCGTGGCGGCGCTCGTGAGTGAGCTCGAGCGTCGCTACGACAAGATTTGGTATTTATGCGACGGGATATACAGTATGCACGGGGATCGCGCCCCGCTGGCGCAGTTGTCTGCGCTGCAAGAGCGCCACAGCGCACTCCATCTCTACGTCGACGACGCACACGGCATGAGTTGGACTGGGCGAAATGGCGCTGGAACGGTGCTCGGTGCGGGTAGTGTACCCGAGCGAACTGTGGTTGCCTTAGGTCTCTCGAAGGCTTTCGCTGCGGCCGGCGCTGCGTTCGTGTTTCCCGACGAGGAGAGCCGCAGCCTCGTGCGCAGTTGCGGCAGCACCTTGATTTTTTCTGGACCGCTCCAACCGGGCCAACTCGGAGCGGGAATTGCCTCCGCGCGCTTACACTTGACGGATGAACTCGTTGAACGCCAAGCGCTGCTCAGGAGCCGAATCGCCCTCTTCAACGAGCTTTCGGACGATTGCCAGATTCGGCTCAGGGACTCCTCGGAAAGTCCTATCCGCTTCATCGAGGTCGGGGCCGAGGAACGCGCGCTGGACCTGGCAAATGCGCTCGCCGAAGCTGGATTCTTCACGAATCTCTCGGTGTTTCCGGCGGTTTCACGCAGGCGCGCCGGCATTCGAATCATGCTCACGACGCACCACACCGAGGACGACTTGGTGGAATTGGTGCGCGCGCTGATGAAGGGAACGAGTGGGAGCGGAAATAGAATTAGCGAGTTTCGTTGATTTTCGCGCCTGCGCCCATTGCGAATTCCTTCTCGCCCGGTTTACTCTCCGCCTTACGAGGGTTTACTCGGAATCCCCACGGACGACCTCCGTGGGTTTTCGGTACAGCGGTCACTAGTCACGGCGGTTAGAAAGGAGGGGCTGTTCAGCGCAAGCCACGGTGCCCCTCGCACCAGTTGTTTCCGCCGGACAGCGCGGGATCCGATGGCCGAGAAAGGCACAACAAAAAAAGTCGGTCGGCTCATTCGCACAGCTCGCATGCATCGCGGGCTGACGCAGAAGGATCTGGCCAAGAAACTCGGTGTTCGCTCCGGGAGTTACGTCGGGATGCTCGAGTCCGGCCTATGCAAAGGCGTTGGCATTGGCCGGCTCGAAGAAATCGCCTCGTTTCTCCATGTGAGCGGCGTAGAGCGCTATCGTTGGCTGGCCGCAGCGGGGCATTTACACCCCCCGCTCTTCGGCGCACTGATGAAGAGCCCGGAACTCTGGGATGAAGTCGTCAGTATGCTTGGCGGTCCGGCGCGCAATAACAACAATCGGAGCCGCAGGAAAGCGCGCGCGTAACGCGGGTCTCGAGCCCGCGGGCTTCTAGTTTCGTTCGTGCTCAAATTCGCCTGATCAGACTCGGATCGTAGCTCCGGCGGCGGCCACGCCGCCGCCGGAAGCACTCGCAATCAGTGGCGCAGCATGAAAGACTGTCGAGCCATGTTTTTACGAGCCGTTCGAATCAGTTTGGTCGGCGCGCTAATCGCGGCAGTCGCGGTGCCAGCGTGCGGTAGCTCGTCCGATTCCGGTCCGAGCGGCAGCAGCGGCAGCGGCGGCAGCGCTGGAAGTGGCGGCAGTGCGGGCTCGGGTGAAGCGGGTGCAGCAGAATCGGTCGCTTGCGGCACGGCGAGTTGTGCGGCCGACACACTCACTATTCCGGGTCAACCGCCGTACGTGATCCCCGCGTGTTGCTCGGACGACAGCACGCACACATGCGGCCTCGATTCGTCGTTTTTGGCGATGTTCGGGCCCACGTTTGGCGTCGCATGCCAGCCGCTGAATCAACCGGGAGAGCCCGACAAGGCGTGCCCTGACAGCACCCCTTCCCCCGTGCCCAACTCGGGTGGCTTGATGATTCACTTCCCCGGTTGCTGTCGCGCAAGTGGCACTTGCGGCTATCAACTCGACAGTATCGGCGGTCTACCGAATCTGCACATCGGTTTGGGCTGCGTCGACTCAACTCCATTTTTGGAGGGCGGCGCGCCACTGCCGTGTGGTGGCAACGCGCAAGCCGGCGCGGCCGGTGAAGGCCCGACCGGCGCGGCGGGTGCGTCCGGCAGTGCGGGTGAAACCGCCGCGGGCGGCGCCGCTAGCAACTGAAAAACCGGCGTGCTCGCGCGCACGGTCTTGATCCTGACGCAGCGCGACTTAGTTTGATCTTGCACCCAGAAAGTGCGGGAAAAGCGGGAGTTCACCGATGCGAATGGATCGTTTGACGAGCAAGAGCCAGGAGGCGTTGCAAGGCGCTGCCGCGAGAGCCGCGAGGCGCGGCAACCCGGAGATCATCCCAGAGCATATCCTTGTCTCGATTTTGGAGCAGGACGGCGGCGTTGGCTCAGCGCTCGTGCAACGCGCGGGAGGCAACGCGGCAGCTTTCGCAAAAGAGCTCGGTCTTCGCCTCGACGGCTTGCCCCAGGTGAGCGGCGGCGCCGAGCCGAGCTTTGGGCGACGCACCGTGCCGCTCATGAACCAAGCCGAAGACGAAGCCAAGCGCCTGAAAGACGAGTACGTGTCGGTCGAGCACTTCCTGCTCGCCGCGGTGAAGCACGACAAAGACGTGCAGGCCGTCGCCGATCGGCACGGGCTTTCTTACGACAAGCTCGTGCGCGCTTTGGCTGAAATTCGTGGGCAACAACGCGTCACCGATCAAAACCCCGAAGGGAAGTTCCAAGCGCTCGAGAAGTACACGCGTGACCTCACCGGTCTCGCCAAGCGCGGCAAGATCGATCCGGTGATCGGGCGCGACGAGGAAATCCGTCGAGTGATGCAGGTGCTTTCACGGCGCACCAAGAATAATCCGGTGCTGATCGGCGAGCCTGGGGTCGGTAAGACCGCGATCGCCGAAGGCATCGCGCACCGCATTGCCAAAGGTGACGTGCCCGAGTCGCTGAAAGACAAACGCATTCTCGCGCTCGATCTCGCGAGCATGGTCGCGGGCTCGAAGTTCCGTGGCGAGTTCGAGGATCGCTTGAAGGCGGTGCTGAAAGAGGTGGAAGCGTCGAGCGGGAGCATCATCTTGTTCATCGACGAGCTGCACACGCTCGTCGGCGCGGGCGCGGCCGAGGGCGCGATGGACGCGGCGAACATGCTCAAACCCGCGCTCGCCCGCGGCGAGCTCCGCGCCATCGGTGCGACGACACTCGACGAATATCGCAAACACATCGAAAAAGATGCCGCGCTCGAGCGGCGCTTTCAGCCGGTGATGGTGAGCGAACCGACGGTCGAAGACACGATCGCGATCTTGCGTGGCTTGAAGGAACGTTACGAGGTTCACCACGGCATTCAGATCACCGATTCGGCACTCGTGGCGGCGGCGGTGCTCAGCAATCGCTACATCGCGGATCGATTTCTGCCGGACAAGGCGATTGACCTCGTCGATGAAGCGGCGAGCAAGATCAAAATGGAAATCGACAGCTTGCCGTTCGAGATCGATCAAGTGCAGCGCAAGTTGCTTCAGCTCCGGATCGAAGAGCAGGCGCTCACGCGTGAACGCGACAAAGCCAGCAAAGCGCGGCTCGACGAGCTGCGCCGCGAAGTCGGCGAGCTGAACGAAGAGCGCGACGTGATGCGTGCGCAATGGCTACGTGAAAAGGAGATCATCGAGCGGCTGCGCAAAAGCCAGGTCTCGCTCGAGCAACTTCGGCAGCAGGAAGAAACTGCGCGCCGCGCCGGTGACCTCGGAAAAGCCGCCGAAATTCACTACGGCCGCATCCCTGCCGTCGAAAAAGAGACGGAGAAGGATCGCGCGGAGCTCGGCGAAGTTCAGGCCAAGGGTTCGTACCTCAAAGAAGAGGTCACGGACGAAGACATCGCTGCGATCGTCTCCAAGTGGACCGGCGTGCCCGTGTCCAAGATGCTCGAAGGTGAAAAGCAAAAGCTCATTCACATGGAAGAGAGCTTGCGTCAGCGCGTGGTCGGACAAGAGGCGGCGTTGATTGCGGTCTCGAACGCAGTGCGGCGCTCCCGCGCTGGGCTGGGCGACGAGCGCAGGCCGATCGGATCGTTCTTGTTCCTCGGCCCAACCGGCGTCGGCAAGACGGAAACTGCGCGCGCGCTGGCGGAGTTTCTGTTCGACGACGAGCGCGCCATGATTCGCATCGACATGAGCGAATACATGGAAAGGCACGCGGTTTCGCGCTTGATCGGCGCGCCGCCCGGGTACGTCGGCTACGAAGAAGGCGGGCAATTGACCGAGCCGGTGCGGCGTCGGCCATACTCGGTGGTGCTGTTCGACGAAGTCGAGAAAGCGCACCCCGACGTCTTCAATACGCTCTTGCAACTGCTCGACGACGGCCGGCTCACGGACGGCCAAGGTCGAACAGTAGACTTCAAGAATACGGTCGTGATCTTGACCAGCAACGTCGCGACTGCGGAGATCGCGGCGATCGACGAACGTCCGGGACTGAGCGCGGAAGAACGCGAGAAGCTTACCCAGAAGACCGTGAACGAAGCGCTTCGCGCGCACTTCCGACCCGAGTTCTTGAACCGGCTCGACGAAATCGTGCTCTATCATCGCCTCGATCGCGGCGAGCTGCGGCACATCGTCGAGATTCAGCTCGGCTACTTGGTGAAGCGGCTGGCCAAGCGCGACTTGGGCTTCGAAATCACCGACGCGGCCAAGGAATATTTGGCTGAAAACGGCTGGGACCCGCAGTTCGGCGCGCGGCCGCTCAAGCGCGCGATCCAGAAGCAAGTCGAAGACGCGCTCGCTCGGCGCGTGCTCGAAGGCGCGTTCGCTCCCGGGGACGTGATCTACGTCGACGCGGAGGATGCAGGACTCAGCTTCACCAGCAGACCGAAAGGCGAACCCGCACCAGAGCCGCACCGGAGCCGCGACGCGACGCTCAACTAAGCCGCTGCTCAGGTCTTTGGACGATGACCTCGCAGCACCACGCTGCGCACGAGCGAAAGTCCGGCGAAGGCGGCGCGACGCCGCACTTGCTCGCGATTGCCGGAGAAGACTGCGCGCACGTCGCTCGTGCCGGCTCGGGTCGTGACCGCATAGTGCACCAGGCCGACCGGTTTTTCCGGCGAGCCTCCACCGGGCCCGGCAATGCCAGTGAGTGCGAGCGCGACATCGACGTTGAACGCTCGCAGCGCGCCTTCGGCCATGCTGCGCGCGATCTCGCAGCTGACTGCGCCACATGACGCAATCAGCGATTCTGGTACACCGAGCAGCGAGATTTTAGCCTCGTTCGCGTAAGTCACCGCGCTGCCACGAAATACGGCGCTGGCGCCAGCGTGTGCCGTGACGAGCTCGGCCACGAGCCCACCCGTGCACGACTCGGCGAGTCCGAGTGTCAGCCCCCGCGCTTCGAGCAACCGCGAGACAGCTTCAGGAAACCTTGCTGTGCCTTCGCCGAACACGATTTCGTCACCGAGGCGCGCACGCACAACTTGAGCAGCGCGCTCCGAGCGCTCGCGCGCTGCTTCGAGCGAATCGGCGCGCGCGAGTATTTTGACTTCGATCTCGGGCATGGTTGCGCGATAGCCGATCGTGACGTCGAACTCGGATTCGATGCCCGCCAA
>DASYCL010000568.1:0-2050 GCA_036500245.1 Polyangiaceae bacterium
CGGCTGGGAGCAGCACCGGCGCGGGTTGCGCTGGGCTCCCGATGTGGGATGGCGGCAACTACATGTTCATGCCGATGATGGGCGACGAGATTCAGTGGATGGGCGTGAAATACAAAGCCAACCAGAACATCAGCTACCCGAACCCGGAGTGCATGCCGAACGCGCCGGCCGCCTACTGCGCGACTTGGTTCACCTCCGAGGGTCCCTGCTGAGGGCGGCGATCGCTGGAAGTTACGCGGGGTTCGGCCGCGGTTCGCTTTATTCGCTCAACGCTTCATCGACCAGGCGCCGGATTTCTTCGAGCTTCGGGTCGACCGGCTTGTGAGGGCTCGGTCTCTCCGTGGCGGAGCGGATCGGTGCGCTCTCGAGCGCGGCTTCGAGCTCTTCGATCGTGCTTGCGCTGTCCGCGCTCGGCGCGCGACGGATCGTTTTGCCGAATAGGCGGCCGAGCCAAGAGCTCGATTCCTTTAACTCGAACTCGCCGCGCGCGACCCGCTCCGGATCTTTGCGCAGCTTAGCCCACAGCTCGGCGTTCGAATCGGCCCAGACTTTGGCTTCGGCGAAGGCGTCGCGTTGAGTCGCGGACAAATACTTGTCGACCTGGCGCAAAGGCTCTTCGCGGACCGCGGCGTGAAGCGCGAGGACGAGCCCGAGCTCGGTCGGGCCAAGCGCAGTGACGCGGCCGATTGACGGCCCGCCGCACGATTTCCGGTAAATGTGCGAACCTTCGAGCAAGATCACGCCGAACCCCAGCGCCACCGCGGTCAGATCGATGGCCAAGTCCAAATCGAGCCGCGGCGGACAATCTGCTTCGCGCAAGACAGCGAGCGCGATCGCGCGGCACAGCGCCGAGCTCAGCGCGACCGCTTGCCGCGCTTCAGCGGGCAGCACATTCACCTGCCAAAACTCGCCTGCGTCGACCAAGCGTTCGATCGATTCGGGCTCGGCTTGCGCCGGGCCACAGCTGCCGCACACGCCCGAGCCGCAACTTTCGTCCGCTGTTCCGTAAAAGCGCGCGCTGATCGCCATCTCCGACAAGCCCGCGTGTTCGAGCAGGCGATCGAGCAGCTTTTGCAGACTCGCTTCGTCGCCCGTGAAGATGTCGGGGAAAAATTCACCGTTCGGCAGCACGAGCCTCGACGAAGCCTCGCCGAGCTCCAAGCCGCGAATCAACAGTGCGTAGCTCTGCACCAAGGCGCGCTGCACGTCGCTTTCCGGAAGCTCCATCGCGCTGAGAGCGTAGCACGAGCCTTCGGCGGCTTCGCGCGCCCGCTGGTAAGACGGCGATTTTCCAGCACGCTATACTGGCCACGTGACTCGCCCCTGTGTGGTTTTATTCGATATCGACGGTACCCTGATCACGACCGGCGGCACTGGTCGGCGCTCGGTGAATCGCGCGTTTCACAAGCTGCACGGGCGCATGGACGCGTGTGATGCAATTGGTTTTGGGGGCATGACCGATCGGCTGATCGCGCGCAGTGGGCTCGAAGCGATCGGCGTCGAAGCGACTGCCGAAGCCATCGAAGCGTTCCTTGCCGAGTACTTGCTCGCGCTGGCAGACGAAGTCGCGCACGCAGACGGCGCCAAGTTCAAGCTCCTTCCGGGCATGCGCGAGGCAATCACGGCAGCAATCGGCGCGAACATGGCGGTCGGGCTCGGCACGGGCAACGTGCGCGAAGGCGCGCGGATCAAGCTCGAGCGCGTCGGGGTGCACCATCACTTTCGCTTCGGCGGTTTCGGTTCGGACGCCGAAGAGCGCTCACACGTGATTCGCTTGGGTGCTGAACGCGGTGCGTCGGAGCTCGGCGTGCCGCTCGCCGAGTGCCGTGTCGTCGTGATCGGGGACACACCGCGTGACGTCGAGGCTGCGCAGGCCATCGGCGCCGAGTGCATCGCGGTCGCGACCGGCGGCTATTCGGTCGAACAATTGCGCGCGGCGGGCGCGCATTTGGTCTTCCCGGATTTTTCGGAACCGGTTGCACTTTCCGCGCTTCTGGCCGGCTGACGAGCTCGCCGAGCGGCGCCTGAATCGGCACTGGAACGGCGAAAT
>DASYCL010000569.1:0-4392 GCA_036500245.1 Polyangiaceae bacterium
CTATCTCCTGCAGAGCATCGATTTCGAGGACAAGTTCGACTACCCGACGACCGCCGCGGACCTCAAGATCACGAACTACGGCGGCGCATTCGGTCAGACCGCGATCAACGACTGTAGCCCGTATTGTTACGGCAAAAATCTGACCGTCGGCGTCGACATCGTCGGCGGCGGCAGCGCGGCACAGCTGCAAGGCGAAGTCATCGTCGAATTCCCGAAGACGGGCACGGGGCTACCGATCACCGTCGCAGACATGAGCCGGAATTCGCTGGCTTGGATCACGTTCGACGGCGCGGCGAAGCCCGCCTTCGAGATCGACACGCAGCTCGTGATCGAAACCGCGACCGCCGTCATCCCGTCGGTCGAATCGAAGCCCTTCTTCAAACCCGGCGGCAATCTGAATCCGTTCGGGCCTTTCAACGTCACGAACGACTACAGCTACGGCAACGGCAGCGAGTTCAAATACTTCAACGTCGCGGGCGCGAACGGTTTCCCGTCGATGCCGGCGAACGTCACCGGGATCGGCTTTCGAATCAACGCGAAAGCGAGCGCGGGCCAAGAATGGCACGGCGTCGCGTACATCGATCACCTGCAGATCCGTGGCGGGGGCGGCGACAATCCGACGGACGCCGGCGCTTACCCGTACGGGCTCTGAGCGCGCTTCACGGCGCGAACACCACTTCCGGCTGCAAGCCGCTGCGATTGTTCGGTGAGCTTCCGAGCTCTTTGAGCTTGCCCGTGTCGCGAGCGAGCGAAAACGTGGACAGCCCGCTCGGGTCGTCGTTGCCCACGAGCAAGAAACGCCCGGAGGGATCGACCGCGGCGGCGTACGGCGCGCCCGTCGCAACCGCCGGGCCCTGAGTCGGGGTGAGCTTGCCATCGTCGCCGATCGAAAAACCGAACACGTGATGTCCGATGTTGAATTGGGTCACGTACAAAAACCGGCCGCGCGGATCGGTCGCGAGATTGGTCGCCGAAGGATCGGAAGAGATGTCGGTCGTGAAGGCGGTATCTTGCAGGCGATCGAGCTTGCCGCTGTCGCTCTCGATCGCGAAACCGTTCAAGCCATTGCCCGAGCTGTACAGATATTTCCCGTTCGGAGAAACCACGAGAGCGCCGCTGAAGACGAACTCGGCGGCGAACGGCGAGGTCCCGAGCTCGGTCAACGCGCCGGACGTCGGATCGACCGAAAATGCGCGGATGCCGGTTTCGCTCGACTGCGAGGCGTACAGAAAATGTCCGCTCTGATCGAGCGCGAGGTACGACGGCGCGCCGTGAATTGCGAGCGGCGGGGCGATCGCTGAAAGTGTTCCGCTTTGAGCATCGATCGCGTATGCCTCGATCGCGCTCACCGTCGTTCCGTCTCCTTCGCACGCGACGTAGAGACGGCGCCCGGTCGAATCGATCGTGAGCGTTGGTGGACGCGCGCTCGTCGCGTGCGAAAAGCTCGGCGCGGACGGCAGACTGCCGTTGGTGGCGATGGCGTATGCGTCGATGCTGTTCGCGTCGTTCGCGACGTAGAGAAAGTGCCCGGCGGCATCGACGCGCGCGTCGTTCGCGTGGCCCTGTGGGCGGACGGGCGAGCCGGAAAGCTCTGTGAGCTTGCCGCTGCCCGAGTCGAGCGAATAAGCGAAGATGCCGCCGAGGTACATCGGCACGTACATGAATTCGGCTTTGAATTCAGCGTTCGCGCCGGCTTCGCCCGCCGCACCCGCGTCCCCCGTGTTGCTCGAGCCGGCGTCCGCACCGCCATTCGAGGTCATCCCAGCGTCGCCGTTGCTCGCGCCCGCGCCGCCGCTGTTGCTTGATCCGCCGCTCGCGTTGCCGGCGTTGCCGGCGGACGGCGCACTGCCGCCGCTCGCGGAATTGCCGCCCTTCGCACTGCTGCCGGCATTCGCGGAGCCGGCAGCATTCGCGTTGCCGGCGGCATTCGCGGAGCTGCCGCTGTTTCCGCCGCGGTTGCCCGGAGCTGCCGCGTCGTCACTCGAATTCGAGCTCGAACATGCGCCCACGACGACGAAGGCCGCAATCGACCCGACCACCGCCACCACTCGCTTCATGCAACGAATACGCTTCGGCCAGAGAAAAGATACGAGCCGACGGCGGATCTCGTCCGATTCCCGAGATGTTTACTTCGTGTTCACGCCAAACGCAGACGCGATTTCAGTTGGCCGAGTCGCGTCGCTCAATGCGCCCCAAACAAATAGGCACACGCCGGGATCCAACCGTTCATCGTGTTGTTGTTGCAAAACACGGTGTGACCGCCCGGCGAATTGTTGTCCGACCCGACCATACTGAGCTCGTGTGAATCCATGAACGGGCCCATCTGACCCGGCACGACGTTGAACGGCACGCCCGGCCAACCCGCGTTCTTCACGGTCGTGAACATGCCCATCACTTCGCTGTCGTTTTGCGCGGTTGACGGATACGGCATGGTGAAGCCGACCGCCATGTACATGCGATCAACCGGCGTGGCCGAAGGCTGAGTGATCCACGTCGCGTTCGGAAAGCCCTCGTCTTGTGGACCCGAAGTCGCGACCACGCGCCCGAAGCGCACGTACTTCGCGTCCATCGCGATGGTTTGCGAGCCGAAGGAGTAACCGACCATGTACACGTCGGTCCAGCGCACGCTGCCGTCCGTGTTGAGGTAATAGCCCCAATCGCCGCCCGGATCGGCGGTCATCGCGTGCTGAATCGCGTGCTGCGTGCGATTGACGATGCTGTCCGGCGGCTGCACATCGAGCCAATCGACGCGATCTTTGCCGTCGAAGGCCTCCATGCGCGCGTCGCCCACTTGGCGATTGGCTTCGGGATCCATCGGGTTCGTCTTGAGCGCGGTTTTGTATTGATCCGGCGCGCTCGAGATCGCGGTTTGAGTCGCGACCAAGAACACGTGAAAGCCCGCGTTCTTCGCGTAGCCCTCGATGCCGCCGCCGCCCGGTCCGCCGCCGATGCCGCCGATGCAGATCACGAGTTTCCCCTGCATCGTCTTCGAGGTGTCGACGAACATGACTTCGTTGTCACCCGCGTGCGTATCACTAGTGGATTTTCCGGCTTCCGGATCGACCGAGGTAGCCGTGAACTTGATGTCGCATTTGCACGACGTCGCTGGGTTCACCATCAATGGTCGCGGCGCGGGCGGATCCGTGTCGCTCGTGCCGGCGCTCCCGCTCGATCCGGCGGAGCCTGCCGCGCCGCTCGCTCCGCCCGCAGTCGCGCCGCCAGCGCTGCCGCCGCTCACGCCGCTGCTGCCCGCTTGAGTCGACAAATTGCCAGCGCTGCCGCCGCTCGCGCCGCCACTGCCGGCGCTCGACGAGCTGGAGCCCGCGTTGCTCGTCGCTCCGCTTCCGCCCGTCGGTTCGAGGGGGGTCGGAGAGCTCGGCGAAGAGCTCGAACAAGCTCCAGCAAGGAGCAGGACGAAAAATGAACAGCGATCGACGTGCAAGCGAAGGCTCATCTCGGATTCCTCCTTGAGCCAGGCGCTTCGCTCGGCGCCGTTGGGTCAGACGATCTTCGCCGGCGCGATTTTTTGCGCGCGCTTTGTCGAACCGACGGAAAGTTCAGCCTTCGTCGACTTGGTAGTCGGCGTCGGTGACGATGTAGGGAACGTAGCGGAAGTCGCGAATTGCTTGCACGCGGCCGGCTTCGAACTCGAGCAAAATGAAGTATGCCGGCTTCGCCTCGCCGCTCGCGAACACGCCGAGCGCGAGTCGCCCTTCGAGCCGCACGACCCGCACGTTGAGGTTCGCTTTCTCGTAGTTCGAAAAATAGAGCCCGACTTGCTTGCCGCGTCGCTGTGAGCGCGACACCAAATCCAGCCGGCAATCGTCGCTGACCAAGGCGCGCACGCCGTCCCAATCGCGCGCGTTGAACAAGCTCGCGTAGCGATCGAGCTCGGCGCGCACGAGCGTTTCGGTTTCGCGTTCGTTCACTTGCGCCTCCAAGAGTTTCGCGCGCCCGCGCACGAGCGCCGCTTTCACCGCCAGCACGCTGCTGCCCATGGTTTCGGCCGTCTCCTCGAGCGAATGACCGAGCACGTCTTTCAAAATCACGGCGCTGCGCTGGCTGACGGGCAACGTCAGAAATCGCGCGAGCGCCGCGCGCACCACGGCCGGATCCGGTTTTTCGTCGAAGCCCACGAGCTCTTCGACTTCCGCGTGCACGTCGACGAAGCGCCGCCCGTGACTCTTCAAAAAATCGATCGCCGTGTTGTGCGCGATGCGAAACAGCCAAGGCCGGAGCGGCGGCACTTCCACCGAGAGACTCAAGGCGTAAAATGCCTTGGCCAACGTGTCTTGCACGATGTCTTCGCCTTCGATCACCGAACCGGTGAGCCGCGCGCAATAGCGATGCAGCTCGGGCCGCACGCCGGCGACCAAGTTCAAGAACTGCTCG
>DASYCL010000570.1:0-10346 GCA_036500245.1 Polyangiaceae bacterium
GAGCCCGCGATTGCCAATGCTCCAGACTCTTTTTCCCGATGTCGCGTCGAGCGCGACGATCTGATTGGCTTCCGAGACGATCACTAGATTCCCGGCGATGATCGGTAGCGACGAACTCTTCGGCGAGTGCGTCCAGTGTGATTTGCCGTCGAGCGTCGCTGCGACGAGGCCGGTGTCGGTCACGCCGATCGCGACGCGCGCGTTCGGCACGAGCGGCAGCGCGCGCAGCTTGCGTTCGACCACGGCGATCGATTTGCCGTTGTCGTTCTGCCAAGTGGTCGCGAAGCCCGTGCCGGAATTCGAATTCGATGCGCCGCACGCGCCGAGCAGGAGCACCCCCAAAAAACCAAAGCTAGAAAAGTGCTTCACGGCTCGTCTCCCGAAACCGGATGACCGTGGAGCGCGCGGTCGATCGCTTGCTTGACTTTGGGGCTGCCGTTCGCCGGGTAGGCCGCGAGTGTGTTCGAGAGTAGCTCGTTGGCTTTGGCCGTCGCGAGTTTGCGCAAGGCGTCGATCAGCTGGATTTTTAGGCTGTCCGAGACTTCGGGGCCGCTGCGCACGAGCAGCGGTTCGAAGCCGCTCTGCATCACGTCGAAGGGCAACTTGCCGAGTAGCGCGACGAATTTTTTGCAATCCTCGCCGCCGCACAACATGCCGATGGCTCCGGCGGCTTCCGGAGTTTCTTTGGGCAGGACGGCGAACAGATCGGGCACTGCGTCTTTCGCGCCGAGCGCGCCCAGGCCATCCGCGGCGGCGCCGCGCGTGCCGGCGTCACTGCTGCGAAGTGCTTGGCGAAGCGCTTGCACCGCCAGCGCGCCTTTGGTGCGCGTGAGGCTTTGGGCAGCGGCGCGTCGCACTTCGGGCATGCGATGTTTGGTGTAGGGCGCGATCGCGGCGCTCGACGCTTCTTGGCCGAGCGCGCCTTCGACTCCGAGCGCACGCAGCAAGATTTTCGAGCTCGCGCCGCGACTCAACAGCGCGTCGACGAGCGGCGCCGCTTTGCGATCGGCGCTGAGCTCGATTTCGTCGAGCGCGGCCAAGGTGCGTGCTTCGTCGCCGCTCTCGAGCGCCTTCTTGGTATTGTCCAAGTTCAGGCTCGGGTGCGCCGCGGGTTTTTCGGCATGCGGCGCGGGCGCCGCGAACGCCGGTGTGACCGCCGCTAGGCAAATGCCCAGCGCGGCGACTCTATCGAACATGGGATCCTCCTCACGATCGCAAAACGCCGAGCTTTTACCATGCGTCAGAGCGAGGCTGCTAATCCCTTTTGTGCGGCGAGCCCACGCGCGCGCGCGAAAACGCCGGCGATCCGCTGTAGAATGCCGGCGCAATGCCCCCAAGCGGCGCGCTCGCGTTTCCGAAACTGAAACTCGAATTGCTCGAGGAGTCGTCGCCGTCGGAGCCCGGCTTTTTGCGACTGATTCGCCGGAAATATCGGCTCCACTACCCCGACGGAACGGCGAGCGATCCGTTTTTGTACGACACGGTCGATCGCAAGGCGATCGACGCCGTGGTCATCGTCGCGCATTTTTTGGACGACTCGGGCGCGCGTCGCGTGTTTTTGCGGAGCGCTTTTCGTCCGGCGATCATGTCGCGTGATCCGGCGCACTCGCCTTTACCTCACGAAAGCGCGGACGGCGCGCTGTGGGAATTGCCTGCGGGCTTGATCGAGGTCTCGGAGCGGAGTCCCGAAGGCGCAGCGCGCGCGGCGCAGCGCGAGCTCCACGAGGAGCTTGGCTTCGATGTGCCGCTCACGACGCTGCGTACGCTCGGCCCGAGCATGTTCCCGGTGCCCGGCTTCATTGCGGAGCGACAATTCTTCTTCGAGGTCTCGGTGGATCCGCGCGCGCGACGCGAACCGCCGCTCGACGGCTCGGCGCTCGAACGCTTCGGCGTCGTGGTCGACCTGTCGCTCGCTGAGGCGCTCGACCTGTGTCGTTCGGGTGCGCTCGAAGATTCGAAGACCGAGCTCGCGCTGCGTCGGCTGGAAGAGCGGTACCGATGAGTCGGCCGCGTGTGATCGTGGTCGCGAAGCGCACCGCGTTTCGTCGCTTCATCGAGGAAGAGGGCGATCCGCGGGCGCGCAACCTGCTGAAAAAGCGCGATCCGAGCGTCGCGACGTGGCTCGCATCGCATCGCGAACATTTGCGCACGTTAGAAGCAGTGGAGCGCGTGCTCGATCGCGCTGGCGCGACGACGCTGATCATCGGCCGCGCGCACGCCGCGTTCGATACCTCGGACGCGACGCTCGTGATCGCGGTCGGCGGAGATGGCACTTTGCTTGCGGCATCGCACAACGTCGGCGGCGTGCCGATTTTAGGCGTGAACAGTGCGCCGTCACACAGCGTCGGATTCTTTTGCGCCGCGACTCGTGAGACGTTCGAGCGACATCTGTCGCGTGCGCTCGACGGCAAGCCGGCAAGCGTTCGGCTGACGCGCATGGCGGTGTCGCTCAACGGGCGACTGCGTTCGAAGCGCGTCTTGAACGAAGTGCTCTACAGTCACTCCTCGCCGGCCGCGACGTCGCGTTACATTCTGCACATCGGAAAACGACGCGAAGAGCAGCGGTCGAGCGGTTTTTGGATTGGCCCCGCCGCGGGTTCGACCGCGGCGCAGCATTCGGCAGGCGGGCGAGTGCTGCCGCTCGGCTCGGAGAATCTGCAGCTGGTTGTACGCGAGCCGTATTCACCTTACGGCAAATACAAATTGCTCAAAGTCGTCGTCGGCAAAGGTGAACACGTCACGGTCCAAAGCAAGATGGATAACGCTTCGCTCTACCTCGACGGGCCGCATCGCGCGGTCGGCTTTCGTCTCGGTGACACCGTTTCGTTCGCGGTGTCGGACGAACCGCTCACGGTGCTCGGCTTGCGCGGGCGAAAGCGCTGAAAGACAATCGCCCGCGCCGCGCGCTCTTCAGCCGCGCTTCGAAAACGGCGCGCGCCCCGAATATATCTGCTCTTCGCCGAGCTCTTCGCCGATGCGCAGGAGTTGGTTGTACTTGGCGATGCGATCGCTGCGGCTGAGGCTCCCCGTCTTGATTTGACCGGCGTTCGTCGCGACCGCGAGATCGGCGATGAACGCATCTTCGGTCTCCCCCGAACGATGCGAGATGATCGACGTGTAGCCGGCGCTACCGGCCAAGCGAATCGTGTCGAGCGTCTCGGTGAGCGAACCGATTTGGTTCAGCTTGATCAAAATCGAGTTCGCGATTTTCTTTTCGATGCCGCGGGCCAGCCGTTGCTTGTTGGTGACGAACAAGTCGTCCCCGACGAGCTGCACGCGCGCACCGAGTTTGTCCGTGATGAGCTTCCAGCCGTCCCAGTCGTCTTCGGCGAAGCCATCCTCGATGCTGACGATTGGGTATTTTTCGCACAACGCGACGTATACGTCCGCGAGCTCGGCCGCGCTGCGCGGTTTCTTGTCCCAGGTGTACTTGCCGTCCGTGTAGAACTCGCTCGCAGCAGCATCGAGCGCGATCGCGACGTGCTCGCCCGGAGTGTAACCGGCCGCTTCGATCGCCTGCAGGATGCGTTGAATCGCAGTTTCGTTCGAGGCCAAGCGCGGCGCGAAGCCGCCCTCGTCGCCGACTGACGTGGTCATGCCCTCTTTCTTCAGAATGCCCTTCAAACCGTGGAAAATCTCGGTGCCACAGCGGAGCGCCTCGGCGAAGCTGTCGAAGCCGAGCGGGACGATCATGAACTCTTGCACTTCGAGTCCGCTGTCCGCGTGCATGCCGCCGTTGACGATGTTCATCAGCGGTGTCGGTAAGACGCGTGCTTGCACGCCGCCGAGGTAGCGCCAGAGCGGCAGACCGACGGTGTCCGCCGCCGCGCGCGCTACGGCCATCGACACCGCGAGGATCGCGTTCGCGCCGAACTTCGATTTGTTTGCTGTACCGTCGAGCTCGAGCAAACGTCGATCGACGGCTTGTTGTTCGAGCGCAGAGAGGCCGATGATCGCCGGCCCGAGCTTGTCGTTCACGTTGGCGACGGCTTGGCGCACGCCTTTACCGAGGTAGCGCTTCTTGTCGCCGTCGCGTAGCTCGATGGCTTCGTGCTCACCGGTGGATGCGCCGCTCGGCACCGCGGCACGGCCGAGCCCGGTATCGGTTTGAACCTCGGCCTCGACCGTCGGGTTGCCGCGCGAGTCGAGGATTTCGCGCGCGATGACTTGCAGAATTTCGGGCATGCGCGCCGCTTATCACGGGCGCCCGGACGATGCGAGCCACGAGCGTTCGAAGCTCGGTCGTACTCGGGCTGCAAAATTCGAGTTTCTCTCCGACTTTTTGCCAAGCCCGGGCGCTGCGTTCGCTCGCTCATTTTCAGCCTCATGCTAGACTGGAATCGGTTCCAGGTTGTTGGTCACGTTCGTCGATCTGCTTTTGAATGGAGTGCTCATGCTTCGTACGTTAACGCTTGCCTTCGCGGGATTCGGTGTGGCCGTCTCGGTCGGTTGCAGTGCCGGCAATTCCGGCGCTTCGAATGCGAACGGCGGGCGAACCAGCGGCGCCGGCTCGTCATCGGGTGGCACCACGAGCAGCGCGGGCTCGGCGGGCGCCCCGGGTGGAAGCGCGAACGTAGGCGGCAACACGATCGGCGGCAGCGGCGCTAGTACGGCTGGAGTGAGTGGCAGTGGTGGCAGTGCGGCGGGCAGCGCGGGTTCCTCCGCCGGCACTGGCGGTACGGCAGTGAGCGGCGGCGCGGGCGGGACGAGCTCGACCCCGCCGCTCTTTTCCGACGACTTCGAAGCGCCGACGATCGACATGACGAAGTGGACGCCGCGCATCATCGGCAGCAATGGCGTATTCAGCATCGATACCAGCCAAAAACACAGTGGGAAGCAGTCGCTGCACGTGGTGCAAAGCGGCTTTTCGACGATGCTCGCGAAAGAAGGTGCCCCCGTTTTTCCGGCGCCGAGTAACTCGTATTATGCGCGTTTGTGGATCCGTGTCGGCTCGGGCGGCACCGGGATGCTGCCCACCGGCCACGTGGTTTGGATCGAAGCAGGAGAAGTGACCAACGACACGCACGAGGTGCGCGTCGGCGCAAACCTCGGCTACTTCCAATCGAACCTGTTCGAATCGGGAACGAACTCGACCGACACTGACATCCGCGACCCGATGGCCGCAATGACGACCGATGCCTGGCACTGCATCCAGATCCACTATGGCAATGATTTATTCGACGTGACGCTCGACGGCGTTCACTCGTCGATCTCGACCACGGATTGGGTCGCAGCCATTTCTGCCAATGGCAGCAACATGACGCCCAAAGCCGGTTGGTCCCCGACCTACGCGGCCTTCCGCATCGGCTGGGAACTCGGTGGTCCGGCCGACGCGTGGTACGACGACGTGGCGCTGGACTACGCGCCGATCGCCTGCAATTGACGCGAAATCAGCTCGGGTTGCGCATGCTGAGCGCCGTTATCACCGGCTCCCACACGCGCGCTTCGGTGAAGATTCGCACGAGCTCGCCGTCGACATGGCCGTCTTTGACTTCGAAGCCCAAGATGTCGAGCGCCTTTTCGACCGGCACCGCGCGCTTGTACGGGCGGTCGCTCGCGGTGAGCGCGTCGAAGATGTCGCTGATGCTCATCATCTTGGATTGCAGCGGAATCTCTTCGGCGCGCAGTCGATTCGGATAGCCGGTGCCATTCAAGCGTTCGTGATGCGAGCCCGCGATCACTGCGACGCGCGAGAAGGTCTTGCCCCACGGGATTTGCGATAAGAAGCGATAGGTGTGCGACACGTGGCTGCGGATTTCATCGAACTCTTCGGGTGTGAGCGAACCGCGCATCACGCTCAGTGACTTCACTTCTTCAGTGCTGAGTAGCGTCGAAATCTCGCCGCTCAGCTTGGCGTAGGATTGTCGCCCGAGCTCCTCGATCCGCTTGAAATCCCCCGCGGCGAGCACGGTCGGTTCATTGGCCTGCTCGACCACGCGCCAAGCTTCTTCGATTTCCGTCCGCTTTTCGTGCAGCTCACGATCCAAGTCCGCGAGCTCTCCGCTCGACGCGCCGCGGCTCATCGCTTGCAGCTTGCGCGAGATGACGTCGGATTCGATCGTGCGGACTACGAAATCGAAGCGTTGACGGATTTGCTGTACCTCGTGCGGAAAAAGCTTCTTGGCTTTGATCAGCACGTGCTCGCGAACGCCGATCTTGCCGAAGTCGTGCAGCACCGAGGCATACTCGATCTCGCGTAGATCCTCCGGTTGCCAGCGCACTTCGCGGTACGGACCCGTATCCACACGCTCGACGGCGTGCGCCAGGTACACGGTGAGATCCGCGACGCGCCGCGAGTGACCGCTCGTGGTCGGATCGCGCGCTTCGATCGCGTCCACCGACGCCTTTACGAAGCCTTCGAAAATTTTGCGGATTTCCTGGTATAAAATCGCGTTCTCGAGCGCGATGCCGGCTTGCGCAGCCAGCGTGGTCACGAGCTGTTCACTGCGCTCGTCGAAAGGAATGACCCCGCGCTCGAAGTCATCGGGCGAGAGCAGCTTTTGCTTGGGCTCGCGCTTCTTGTTGATCAGCTGCAGCACACCGACGACCTCGCCTTTGCTGGTGAGGAGCGGCGTAACCAACATGCTGCGCGTTCGATAGCCGACCTTTTGGTCGAACGACCGATCGAAGCCGAACGGTGATCCCGGCGGCATGTCGTAGACGTCTTCGATGCTGAGCGTCTTCTGCTCGAGCGCGACGTAACCGGCCATGCTGCGCGCGCTGATCGGCATGAAAAATTCGCGCGAATCGAAGGAAACCGAGTCGTTTTGGCTGAGCTTGAAATGAAGTCGACGGCGCGCGAGCGCCGGATCGTCACCGTCGACGACGTACATACTGCCGGCGTCGGCGGCAGTGATGAAGCGCGATTTCTCGAGGATCAAATTGAGCAATTTATCGATTTCGCGCTCGGTCGTGAGCGCGCGGGCGATCTCGATCAGCTCACCGAGTTCGTAGCGATAACGATTGAGCCACTTGCCGCGGCTCTCACTGCGCGCCTTCACGTCCATCAACTCGAACGCTTGATGCAGGGCGACGAACACCTCTTCGGGCGCTGGCTCTGTCGGCAGCAGCGCGCACAAGCCGAGGTTCAGCGCTTGACTCAGATCCGGATCGCTCGGTCGACCGAGCAGAATCAGGCGCGCTTCGATGACGGCAAACTTTTCGCTGAACGGTGCGAGCAGCTCGCGGCCTTTGTCCCAGACGGTTGCGGGCGCGATGATTACCAAAAAACCCGCCCGCCGCACCATCAAGAGCAGCGGATGCGGCCGCGTGAGCACGTCCCCGCTTTGTCCCGGATTTTGCGAGAGCCACGAGCCGAGCTCGCCGAGCCCGCGGACGGTGCTGCGCGAACGCGGGCTGAGCGCGCGGATTTCCGAGGAAATCGCCGGCAAATCCGGGGCGAGGTCGTTCATGGCTTGCTTTCGGAGTTCGAGCCCGGCGCGCCCTTGTCTGTCTTCGACTCGCGCGCGCTCCGTTCGCGCTCGCGCTCGAGGCGCACTTTTTCATCGCGTTGCTCGTAGGCGACGACGATCTTCTGCACCAGCGGGTGGCGTACCACGTCCACGTCGCTGAAGCGGCAGAACGAAATACCTTCCACGCCGCTCAAGAGCTCGCGCGCTTCGCGCAGACCACTGCGCGCTCCCGCCGGTAAATCGGTCTGCGTGATGTCGCCGGTGACCACGGCTTTGGAGCCGAAGCCGAGGCGCGTGAGGAACATGCGCATCTGCTCGCTGGTCGCGTTTTGGGCTTCGTCGAGAATCACGAACGAATCGGTGAGCGTGCGGCCGCGCATGAACGCGAGCGGCGCGACTTCGATTTGCCCGCGTTCGCGCAACTGTTCCACGCGCTCGAGCTCCAGCATGTCGTTCAGCGCGTCGTAGAGCGGGCGCAAATAGGGATTGACCTTTTCGGCCAAATCGCCCGGCAAAAAGCCGAGTTTCTCGCCGGCTTCGACGGCGGGGCGCGCCAAGATGATGCGCTTCACTTTTTTCTGCATCAGCGCGGCGGCGGCCATCGCCATCGCGAGGTACGTCTTGCCCGTGCCGGCTGGGCCGATGCCGAATGTGAGGTCGTGCTTGCGAATCGCTTCGACGTACTGTTGCTGCGCCGCGCTCTTCGGGCGAATCGGCCGCCGGCGCGTGTTGACGATGATCGTCCCGTCGAGCAGTTCGGTCAGCGAGCGTTCGGGATCGGCGCGGAGCCCGCGGATCGAACCGGCGACGTCGTTCGAATTGAGCTCGAAGCCGCGACCCACGAGCTCCGCGGCATCCTTCAAAAAACGATGCGCCAGACGCACGTCCGACTCGGCGCCCAGAAAATGAATCACGTTCCCGCGCAAGCTCACCTCGGCACCGCTCTGGCGCGCCACTTCGGTCAAGAGGCTCGATTGCGGACCGGACAGCGCCATCAGAACAGCGGTGTTGTCGACCTCGAAACGGTCGGAATACGGAGTGTCGCTCATCTGCTCGGGGATGGACCTACTTGGGTGAAAACTAGACCGACTTAGATAAGAGGCGGTGCCAGCATACGCCGCCGCTGCGCGCAGCGCACCGCGCGAAGCAGCGAAATGCGCGGAAGCGTGGCCGGCTTCACCGCTTTTTTGGCCGCGAGCCTCGGTCCCCGGTAACTCGTGTGGGGCGAATGCGACGCATGGGTAAATGGCTCGGCCTGGCTTCGGCGCTCGGCATCATTGCGGCGCTGGTGCCGGTCGTGCGCGGCAAAGTCAACTTCGAGAGCCCGCTGCGTCGACTCGAGCGCAATGCCCAGGAAATGCCGAAGCTCGACGGCCTCGACTTGATGCGGCTCGATCTTCGGCCACAGCGCGTGATGGCGCCGCTCAGCGAAGGTCGGCAAGCGGAGCTCACGCTCGATCCCGTGGTGCAGCGCGCCGCCCACGCGCAAATGCAAAAATTCCGAATTCCGGAGAGTGGCGTCGTGATGCTGGAGGTCAAGACCGGTCGCGTCTTGGCCTACGCGAGCTACGTCAACGCAAACGACAAGTTCGACGTGAACGCGCGCGCCGAGGCTCCGGCCGCGAGCGTGTTCAAAGTCGTGACCAGCGCCGCGTTGATCGAACGCGCGGGCCTGAGCGCGGACACCGAGCAGTGCTATCACGGCGGCAAAAGCCGCATTTCACCCGACGAGCTGGTCGACGATCCGGTACGCGACAAGTGGTGCGCGACGATGGCGATGGCGCTCGGCCGCAGCTTGAACGTGGTGTTCGCGCGCTTGGCCCAAAAGCACCTCACGCCCGAAGACGTCACCCGCATGGGGGGTGCATTTGGTTTTGGGGTGCCCTTGCCGTTTCCGGTCGCCAATGAAGCGCCGCAGATCAACATTCCCGAGGATCCGCTCGAGTTCGCGCGCAGCTCCGCCGGATTTTGGAACACCACGCTGTCGCCGCTCGCGGCCGCAGAGCTCGCGCAAACCGTCGCCAACGGCGGCGCTGCGCTCGAGCCGCGGATCATCTCGGCCGTCTACAAAGGCCAAGACCAACTCTGGAAAGACGAGCGCCCGCCGCGCGTGCTCCGCCGCGCAGTGAAACCCGAAACCGCGACCGAACTCACCAAGATGATGCGCGAGACCGTCGACAATGGCTCGGCGTTCAAGAGCTTCCATGATCAGCACGGCACGCCCTACCTGCCCGGCATCCAAGTCGCAGGCAAGACCGGCACGCTCACTCGGTATAAGGACAACCGCTACTACACCTGGTTCATCGGCTTCGCTCCCGCAGACAAACCCGAAGTGGCGATCTCTGCTCTCGTGGTGAATAACCCGAGCTGGCAAATCAAAGCGGCGATGCTGGCGCGCGAAGTTTTGCGCGCGTACTTCGCCGAGCACGGCGCGAAGGGTGTGACTCCGCCGTCCTAGCCGCGAAACAGCTGAAATTCAGCCGCGACGCGCTGCAGCGCGCCCAGCATCGATGCTTGCTCTGACACGAATGTCAGCGTGTGTGCCGGAGTTTGCCAACGCGAGCTCGAAGTGAATTGAATGTAGCGTCGAGAACGCGCGTCTAATTCGCTCCGCTGCGTAGTTTGCGCCGCACTGGCTCGCGCCTTGCAGAAGCTCGAGCATGCGGCGGCGGACAGGGTTGTGGATCGCGCTGGCGGCGGCGCTAGCGGCGTGTTCGTCGTCGACGGACGATGCTGCATTGCCGACTTCGCGGGGCATGTCGAACAATGGGACCGGTACCGGTTCAGGGGGGACCGCGTCGTTAGGGGAGATTAATTCTTCGGACGCGGGCGCGATTGTGCCACCGGAGCAAGAGGCCGATCAGAGCTTTCGAGCACCAGTGGTGAGCGGGCGCTGGGTTTGGACTGCGAACCCGGATACCGGCAAAGTCGCGA
>DASYCL010000571.1:0-2672 GCA_036500245.1 Polyangiaceae bacterium
CGCACCGCCGGTGCCTTCGGGCGCGCACCCGCGGCTATTCATGAGCGCAGAGCAAATTGACGGTTACGCCAAGAACGCTGGAACCAGTGGCAGCGCGGCCGCAAAGCTCGTTTCCGCGTGCGACGACGCGATCGCAAAACCAAGCGACTACATCATGCGCGGGACCGCCGACAGCGACGTTTGGCCTGCAGCCGCGATGAGCTGCGCCTTCGCTTATCGGATCACGCAAGACTCCAAATACCTCGCGCCAGCGCTCAGCTATTTTCGTGCATCGCTCGAAGACGATCAAAAGCTCGGCGACAAGGCGGGTTGCGTCGCGGGTGTGAGCACGAATTGGCAGAGTTGGGACGGCAATCCGCCGGCCCCGCCAGTAATTTTGACGATCACGCACGACACCGATTACCCGATGCGCTGGTACGGGCCGGACGTCGCGCTCGTCTATGATTGGCTTTCGGGAGTGTCTGGGGTCGATAGCGCGCTCCTCGCCCAAGCGCGCACGTGCCTCGGCGCGTGGTCCGATTTCTATACCAAGAACGGCTACCATCACGATCAAGCCGGTGCGAACTACAACGCCGGCTTCATCATCGGCAAGACGCTCACGGCGATCGCGCTCGGCAACGACGGCGGCGGCGACGGTCACCTGTGGAACGAGATCGTCGACGACCAATTTCAGCAGCTCCTGGTGGGCGAAGGCTTGTCGGGTGCGAGCGGAAACATCGGTTCGCCCGCGGGTGCGATGGTCGGCGGCGATTGGGCGGAAGGCTGGCAATACGGCCCCCTGAGTGTGCTCGAATACGCAGTTGCGGCGCGCGCGCTCGAGGAAAACGGCGCGATGCAGCCTGAAATGGACGCTTGGACGAATAGCCTGCTTGTTCGCTACGTCCACGGCACGGTGCCGTCGCTCGACGGCCAATGGGTGGGCGGCGATTTCGACGACGAGCAAGTCTACCAATCCCCGGCAGTAAACGAGCTCGACGCCGTGCTCGCAGGCCCTTCGAGCGACGAAGCGGCCGCGTATGCCGCCCAGATGAAGCAGAAACAATCGCTCGACGGCGGTTCGTATTTTTACAACGCGCTCGCTGAGCTGCGTGCGGTCACGCCGCTCGACTTCACTTCACAGATGCCCGCGCCCGCGCTTTGGTACGTGGCTCGCGGCACGCGCGCGCTCTACGCGCGGACTTCGTGGGACAGCTCCGCCTTTTGGAGTGTGTTCACCGGCGCGCCTCGCGTCGTGGACGATCACGAGCACTATTCTGCGTCGAATTTCGTGTTCAGTCGCGGCGCGGATCATCTGATTGTGGATCCTTCGAACTACGGTGAAGTCGATACCTTCGAGACGAACGCGCTGAGCGCCGATTCGGACGTGCTCAAGGGCGATTACGCCGACACGCAGACGCCGTGGAGCGCGGCCGAGCTCGTCTGGGCGCGGGGCACGAAAGACGCGGTCTACGCGGCGCGCAGCGATTTCGCGAAGGCCTTCAACTTCGCCGATACGCCGAGCGATATTCCGTACGCGCACCGCGAGTGGGTGATGTTGCCGGAAGGCGAAATCGTAACCATCGATCGCGTGCACACGAAGGACGCCGCGCACAACACCTATCTCGGGTTTCACGTCAATTCGGGCGGCGGCGGCAAGCTCAAACTCTCGGGCGCGACCGCAACCGCGACGATTGGCGGCTCTGCCGTCGCGATCCACGCCGTGAAGCTCTCGGGGGGGACGGCGCAGATCACAGAGCCGGAAGTCGGCAGCTGTAGCCTGAGCTGCAGCTATCCGTGCGGCAAATGCGACGCCGCGCGCTTCGCAGTCGACAAATATTCGCTGAAGATCCCTGGCCCTTTCGCGGTCGCAATTCACGTGATCGACGGGCTCGGGACTGGTGAAGCCGAAGCCATCGTCGGCTCGCTCAATGACGACAACTACGACCCGGCCCCGAAGCAAAACGCAGGCGTGATCGGCGCGGCGGTATTCAGGAGCACGAAGCAGACCTACGTGGTCGCGTCGAGCGCAATGGACGGCGCGTCAGCGCAAACGATGAGCTACGGCGTGCCCGGGGATTCCGCATCGCGGCAAATCGTGTTCGATGCACCGGAAGATGCGAACGGACAATCGACGGTGACCGCGAGCGCGCCAAACGGACGCTGCGTGCTCTCGATCAGCGCCGGTCCTGGCTTCGCAGGTCACCCGCTGATGTTCGGCGTGGCGAGCGCTGCCAACGGCTGCACCGCGACCGAAGACACGGACGTGCCCGCGGGCGTCGCGCCGAAAGGTGGCGGCGTGGCAGTGCCGGGCAGCAACGACCCGGGCTCGAATTCGAATCCGAGCCCAGGTCCGAACTCGGGTTCGAGCTCGACGAAATCGGGAAGTGACTGTGGCTGCAGGGTCGGTCGCGCGCCGAATAATAGTGAATCCGCGCTGCTTTTTTTAGCGCTCGGCGCGGTGACGCTCTTGCGTCGGCGCAAATAGCGCGCGGCTCCGGGGAACGCGCGAGCTCCTTCGGACTCTCTTGGTTTGCACGACCTCACCGCGTTCGGCGCGGTTCAACCCAGGAGCTCCGATGACTACTGCGCTGATTTTGTTCGGCATTGCCGCGCTCGGCGGTTTGGTGCTGGTTTTTCTTCGTGTCAGCAACAAGCCACTGCCGCTGCCGCTCGCGCTGCTGCATGGCGCGCTG
>DASYCL010000572.1:0-6246 GCA_036500245.1 Polyangiaceae bacterium
CTCGTGCGCTCGCCGGCGGCGCGCCGAAGTACCACGAGAAAAATACGGAACAGGGCAAGCTGTTCGCGCGCGAACGCATCGCGCGCTTGGTCGACGCAAATTCTTTTTGCGAAGACGCGCTGCTCGCCAATAGCATTGCGGGCGATTTGCCGGCCGACGGCGTCGTCACCGGCGTCGCGCGCATCGCGGGTCGCCCGGTCGCAATCATGGCCAACGATTCGACGGTCAAGGCTGGCTCTTGGGGCAAACGCACGGTCGAAAAAATCCTGCGCGTTCAAGAAACCGCTGAGCGCCTGTTGTGCCCGCTCCTCTACTTGGTCGATTCGGCGGGCGCGCGCATCACCGATCAAGTCGAGATGTTCCCCGGCCGTCGCGGTGCCGGTCGCATTTTCTTCAATCAGGTGCGTCTCAGCGGTCAGGTCCCGCAGCTGTGTTTGTTATTTGGGCCATCGGCGGCGGGCGGCGCCTATATCCCGGCGTTTTGCGACGTGGTCGCGATGGTCGACGGCAATGCCAGCATGTACCTCGGCTCGCCGCGCATGGCGGAGATGGTGATCGGCGAAAAGGTGACGCTCGAAGAAATGGGCGGCGCGAAGATGCACACCTCGGTTTCGGGCTGCGGCGACGTACTCGTTCAAAACGAAGACGAAGCGATCGCGTTCGCGAAATCCTATCTCGCGTTCTTGCCTTCGAACTGCAACGAGCCTGCGCCGCGCATGGAAGCGCGCGCGCCGAAATCCGGGCTCAAGCCACTGCACGAAATCATCGTGGCGGACGAGAACAAGCCATTCGACATGCGGCTCGTGATCGAGCACATCGTCGACGAAAATAGTTTGCTCGAGATCAAGGCGCGCTTCGCCAAGGAATTGATTACGGCGTTCGCTCGCATCGACGGGCGCACGGTCGGTATCGTCGCGAATCAACCGAAGCAGCTCGGCGGAGTCTTGTTCGTGGACAGCGCAGACAAGGCCGCGCGCTTCATTTGGCTCTGCGACGCGTTCAATGTGCCGCTTTTATTTCTGGCGGACGTGCCGGGTTTCATGATCGGGACGAAAGTGGAGCGCCAAGGCATCATCCGCGCGGGCGCCAAAATGATCGCCGCAGTGAGCGAAGCCACCGTGCCAAAAATCAGCTTGATCGTGCGGAAAGCGTACGGCGCGGGGCTCTATGCGATGTGCGGTCCGGCGTTCGAGCCGGATGCTTGTTTGGCTTTGCCGAGCGCGTCGATCGCCGTGATGGGGCCACAAGCGGCGGTCAATGCCGTCTACTTCAACAAGATCCAAGAAATTCCCCAAGGCCCCGAGCGCGACGCCTTCGTCGCCAAAATGCGCGACGCATACCGCGCGGACGTCGATCTCGAGAAGCTCGCCAGTGAGCTCGTGATCGACGGCGTGGTGCCGCACGCCGAGGTGCGACGCGAGCTCGCGCAGCGCTTCGCGCAGCTCGAAAACAAGCAGCGCACGCGGGTGAGCCGGCGCCACTTGGTGCCGCCGGTTTGAGCATGGCGCGCGCCCACATTGCGTTTGCCGCGCTCTTCGCTGGCGCGTGTTCGTTCGGCAGCGCGCGCGCGTCGGCGCAGTTCGATTTGCAAGCATTCGGCCGCGCGCTGTCTGCTCGGCAATTTGCCGGCGCGAGCGGCGCAGCGCTGCCGAAAGCATTGAACCGCGCCGCAAGCGGCAAAGTGTCGGTGGTCGTGCGCAGCAAATCCGGGACGATGAGCGCACCGGAGCTGACGGAGCTCGGGCGATTTGCGATCGCGAGCCTCGATCCGGCGCGCATCGCCGCGCTCGGCGCAGCGCACCCGGATTGGTCGTTCGATTGGTCGCCGCCGCGGCACCCACTGCTCGATAAGGCTGACGGCTGGGTGCACGCATCCGAGGTGCGCGCCGCGACGAACACGTCGGGACAAGGCGTGGTCGTCGGCATCGTCGACACGGGGGTCGATCTCGCGCACGCCGATTTGCAAACCGCGGATCACAAAACGCGCGTCGCTTGGTTGCTCGACATTTCACGCCCTGCCGCGGGCCTGCACGCCGATCTCGAGTCCGCGTACGGCTGCAATGTCGCGAGCACCGAATGCGCGATCTACGGAGGCAGCGATCTCGATGCGCTGCTCGCCAACGATATTTCCGGCGATGAACCGACGGATGACTTCGGTCACGGCACGCACGTCGCGTCGCTCGCCGCCGGCAACGGCTTGGCGAGCAAAGTGCCGACATACATCGGTATGGCACCCGAGGCGACGTTCGTCGTCGCACGCGTCGCGGACTCGAGCGGCGCGATTTCGGATCCGGACGTGCTTCGCGCGGTGAAGTTCGTGTTCGATCGCGCGGCGGATCTCGGCATGCCGGCCGTGGTCAATCTGAGTCTCGGCAGCGATTTCGGCGCCCACGACGGCTCTTCCGCGCTCGAGAGCGAGCTCGCGGCCATGTTGGGTCCGGATTTTCCGGGACACGCGATCGTGGTCGCGGCCGGCAACAGCGCCGGGCTCTACACGAACGCGGACTCGGTGTACCCAGGGCCGTTCGGCATCCACACCGAAGTGCACGTGCCGCGTGATTCGGTTTCGCTCGTGCCGTTGCTCACGCCGCCACCGCTCAGCGGCGGTACGGATGTGAGCGGCACGGCCTACGTCTGGCTCGGCTTTCGCCCCGGCGACAACGTGAGCGTCGGGCTCGACGACAAAGACGGGAGCTTCGTGCCGCAAGTCAAGCCAGGGCAAGCCACGACGTTCAAGCGCTCGGGGTACGAGGCCACGATTTACAACGGCATCGATTCCAAGGGCGACTCCGCAGACGAAACGCTGGGCGTCGGTCGGAACAGCGCCGTGCTGGTGGTCGACGGCATTTGGCCGTCCGCCAGCGGCTTCAAGATCCACCTCGAAGGTGAAGGCACCGCCGAGCTCTGGGTCCAGGGCACCGGCGATCTCGATCCCGAAGCCAACCTCGGCGCGCTCTTTCCGCGCGGCTTGAAAGAGGGCACGATCAACGTGCCTGCGAGCGCGTCCGCGCTGATCGGCGTCGGTGCGACGCTCAACCGCACGACTTGGGTTTCGGTCGCGGGAACGATGATCGATATGCCCGATCTCGGTGCGCTCACGAACGCGCCGCTCGATTCGATCGCATACTTCAGCGCGGCGGGGCCGAACGCGCTCGGCGCGCTGAAGCCGGATCTGGTCGCGCCCGGCGTTTCGGTGGCTGGCGCGATGGCGCCGTCGGCGGATCCGCGGAGAAATGGCGGAAATGGCTTGTTCGCGAGCTTTGGTCGCTGTCCGGGAACCGAAGAGTGTTTCGTCGTCGACGAGACGCACGCGATCACGAGCGGCACTTCGATGTCGGCGCCGATCGTGTCGGGCTCGATCGCGCTTTTGTTCGAGCGCGATCCGACGCTCACGCAAGACGGCGTGCGCGCGCTGCTCCAAGCCGGAGCGCGTCCGCTGCAGGGCTTGGTCCCAGATGAACGCCAGATTGGGCCGGGCGCGCTCGATCTCGAAGGCGCGCTCGCGGTTGCGACCGAGTCCGATTCGCCGGCGGACCGCTTGCCCGGCGCGCAGAGTTGGCTTGCGCTTTCCGAGTCGTATGTGCACCCCGATCCGAATTGGCCCTTCGTCGGCTACGCCGAGCTGCGCGACGATGCCGGGCAAATCGCCGATGGTTTCGACCCGAGTCGGCTCTCGCTCAGCGCCGAGCCAGCCAAGCTGAGCGAAAATCTCACGCGCGTCGCGCCGGGATTTTATCGCTTTACGCTGGCGGCGCCGGCCGGCAGCGGTGGTCAAACGTTGCACTTGGTGCTGTCGTTCGACGGCCAGCCGCTACTGAAAAACGACGTGCCGATCGCGGTCGATCATTGGGTTCTCGACGATGGCGTTTCCGCGCGTGGTGGCTGCGCGTTCGTCGCGAGGAGAATTTCATTTGGGTTTGCCTGGTTCGACGCGGGCGCGCTCGGAATCGCGCTGTTCGTCGCGCGACGGCGTCGTCACATGCTGACGAAGTAGACCGTGCACGAATTCGGCTCGAACGGATCGAGGTCCGGATCGAACGGGTGCGCCAGATCCACGCCGCCCATATTGATGCCGATCGCGAGCACCGCGCGCGCATCTAGCAAATTGACGACGCGCGCTTCGCTCGACTGCGCGCGCTCTTGAAACGGCACGTCCACGCGCGCTACCTCGCGCCCTTCTGCGTCCAAGCTCACGAGCACCCACTTGAACGCGACCGGTGCTTCCCACTCCGCTTGAAAGCCGAGCGAGGCGCCGAGCGGCACTTCGTCGAGATCGATCCAAATGTATTCGCTGCCCGTCGGTTCGAGCGGGCGCGACGCGTGCACGCGGCGCGGTAACGAAGAGTACTTCAGCACCCAGTCGTAACGCGGGCGCGCGAACGCGCCGGCCCACTCTTCGTACGGCGGATGCGCGCCGTCATCGCGGTCGCCGAGAAACGCGCGCGCGACGGCATACTCACCGAAAAGTGAAGCCGTTTTTACGGTGTCTTCGTCGAGGCTGTGGCGCAGTACGTCGAACACGTCCGGCTCGTTGTTCCACGCACTCGCAGTGGATGGCGTGCTGCCGACCCCAGCCGAAAACAAGGAAGCGGTCAGCGCGCCGATGTTTTGCGACGAACGCGCGAGCTCCAAGAAATCGAGAAACAGCGGCGCTGCGGCGCTCGCTTTGGCGCTGCGTCCGGCGATCGCGCGCTCGGGCTCCGCTTGTGCATCGTCGATCGCTTGCGCGTCGAGCGACGTGATGCGACCGCTGAGCCACCACAGCTCGGTCGCGAACGCGCGCTCGAGCGCCGGGACTTCGGCCGGGTCGAGTCGCTTCGCGACGGCTTCTGCGACGCACAGCGTCGCGTCGCGCTGAACCAACCAAGAATCCGCGCTGCCGCCGAGACAAAACGCGGCCGCGCTGTCGAGCGTAGCGAAGCGCACCGCGTCGGGTTCGACGCTGAGCTCGGTTCGATTGTCGTCGAGGTACCAATCGAGTGCGTCACTGCCGCCGTGCCCGTCGTCCGCAAGCGGTGCGGGCAACGCGAGCGCGTAGACGATTCGTTCGTACGCTGCTTCGAGGGCTTGCAATGCGGCGAGTGCGCGGTCGCCACTCACGCCGAGTCCGCGCTGCACGCACACTGGCAAGCGCGGCGAGCACGCCGCGTCGAGGCTCCGCGGTCGCTCGAGGCTGGCAGCAATCGGCGCACCCGTTGGCAGCTCGGGGTCGATCGCGACCGGTGGCCGGACTACATGCGGACCTGCACCGAAGAGCAGGGGCGGATCGCGCCGAGCGGTGCCGGCGTACGCGGGCGAGCCGAACGCCAGCGCGGCGCATCCAGCGAGCGCCAGGCGAAGGCGGGAACGAATGCGCGCGCACATGGCCGGCGCGGACTTTAACCGGAATCCGAGGCGGTTGTGCTCCAGGCTGCTGCCGAGAAGCTGCCCGAGAATTGACAGGATTTGCCCGAAACGCCCTATACTCCAAAGTTGCGGGCCAAAGGCCCGAACTCGAACCATGATGAGCCCGCGCTTCGACCCTTCTTACGCCTTGGAGTTTGATCTCGGTCGCGGCCAGATTCGCGTGGCCGATGCAGGTGAGCGCATGGTCGTCCCGAGCGACGCGCTGCTCGCCTTGTGTCACGGCGCGAACGAGGAAGCCGTGCGCGACTTCGGACGCCGGCTCGGCACCGAAGCCGGTCGCGCGATGCTCAGCCGCTTGGGGGACGCGGGTCAGGCCTCGCTCGAATCCGTGGTCGAACACTTGGGCGGCGAGCTCGCGTTGATGGGACTCGGATCGCTTGCGCTCGAACGTTGGGGCAGCGCGCTCGTGCTTTCGCTCGTGCACTCGCCGCTCGGACAAGCGGGCGACTCGTTGCTCGGCGCGGTGCTCGAAGGCGCCGCGCAGCGCGCGTTCGGCCGCGATGTCGTTGCCGCGAAGTTGATGCGCGACGGCGATCAGGTGCGCTTCCTGATCACGGGCCAAAAAGGCGCCGACAAAGCGCACGGTTGGCTCTCGTCTGGCGTGGCTTGGGGCGAAGTGCTTTCGCGTCTCGCCGACTCGGCGCGAGGTGTGTCGTGAATCCAGAGGTAGCTCGACTCGAAGAGTTGCTCGCTCGCGTGCAGAGGAATGCCGCGCTGCCGCGTGCAGCGCGCGGCGCTTCTGCGTCGCGTTTGGCGCAGCCGGTGGCTGCGGCGCCCGCGCCGTCGCCGGTCGCACCAATGGTTGCGGCTTCGCAGGCTTCCGCTTTTTCGGCGCCCGCG
>DASYCL010000573.1:0-5131 GCA_036500245.1 Polyangiaceae bacterium
CGGCGACTTTCGGATCTTCGTGGCTCGCGAGTGCGGCAACCGCGATCACGATGTCGCCTGGTTTCGCGCCGGGAATCACGCCGCGGGCGGCGAGCAGTTTCACTTGCGGCGGGGCTTCGGCGCTGAGCGCCCTCTGCACGGGCGGCGGGAGTTTGTCGAGCTCGATGTCTGGCTGCATGACCAAAAGCGACGCGCTGCCATCACGCGAAACCGCGCGAAGGAGAAATCACACGAATGCTAGCGTATAGCGTAGCACCGACACGGCGAAGATAGTGCTGGCGGTTGCCGTAGACCCGGCCGGCCGCTATACGTGAAGGAGCGAGACTCGGCCCGCGAGAGCGCGTCGTCTCGGGTGAAGGAGCCAGCCGAAATGGGCATCATGGATTTCGTCAAGGGCGGCGTGCAGCGAATGATGATCGCGCGGCCGGATTCCGAGAAAACGAAGATCGTCTACAAGCATCCGGATCAAAATTTCCCGTTCTGGAGCCAGCTCACCGTCGACTCGGACGAGGTCGCCCTGTTCTTCAAGAACGGCAGTTTCGTCGCCGCGCTCGGCACGCAAGGTTCTCCGCACACGCTGCAAGCCGGCAACTACCCGTTCATCGGCAAGCTGATCGATTCGTACACCGGCGGGAACTATTTCATCGCCGAGATTTTCTTCGTCACGATTCGCGACATCTTCAACCAAAACTTCGGCGATCAAATCGGCTCGATGCGTGATCCCGAGCTCGATATTCGCGTCACGCCGCGTGCGTTCGGCACGTACTCGTTTCGGATTTTCGATCCGGTGAAATTCGTGATCGGGTTCGTGGGGCAGGGCGGTGGCAACGTCGATCAGAGCATGAATTGGGTGCGCGACACCTTGTTCATGGGCCTCAAAGGCACGCTCTCGCGCATGATCAAAGCGGGCGAGATGACGCTGATGGATCTCGGCGGCTGCGGCCCGGACGTGGCGCGCGCGGTCGTCAACGATTGCCCGGATCTGTCGAACATCGGCGTCAAAGTGACGGCGATCGGCAAGCTGAACATCAGCTTGAACGACGAAGATCAAAAGCGCGTCGACGAGATGCAAGATCAGATCGTGCAAGCCAAGGTGGACGCGCGAAAAGCGAAGATCGGCGTGTCGCAAGCCGAAGCGCGGGCGCAGCAGCGTCAGTTCGAGCTCGATCAAGATTTCATGAATCGTCAGCGCTACGTGAACCAAATGGACGTCGGGCGCTATCAGCAGTACGCGCAGGCCGAAGCCACGCTCGGTCTCGGCCAAGGCCTGGCTCAGGGCGGAGATGGCACCGCGGGCGCGGGTTTGGTTTCGGGCATGGCGCTCGGCGCGGGGCTCAACGCAGGCGCGCGTGCGCCGATGCCGGGCTATCCGCCTCAGGGCTATCCGCCGCCCGGTTACCCGCCTCAAGGTTATCCGCCGCCGGGTTATCCTGGCGCGCCGCCTGGCTACCCGCCGCAAGCGTACGGCGCGCCGCCCGGCTATCCGCCTCAGGGCTATCCGCCCGGTTATGGTGCTCCGCCGGGCCAGGCCGCCTATGGGCCGCCACCCGGCGCTCCGCCGCCGGGTTATGGCGCGCCGCCTTCGGCTGCTGCGCCGGCCGGTGCGGCAGGCGCGCCGCAAACCGTGCGCTGTGCGGCGTGCGGCGCTGCAAATCCACCGACGGCGCGTTTTTGCGCCGAATGCGGCCGTCACGTGACGCCCGGCTGAGCCAAGCTCGCGCGAAGCCCGCTGCCGCCGAGGGCAGTGCTACCCTTATCGGAGCGCGATCGTGGACGACACGTTGTTGCAGTTCGGGCGCCTGCCGGGTGCCGCGAAAGATACGCCACCCGCAGAAGGGCGCCACGCGACCGTGTGCGCCGTTTGCGACCACCGCTTTTCATCCGACGGACGCTTTTGCCCGTTCGACGGCGAGCCGCTTGCGAAATCGAATGACTGGGATCCGTCGCTCGATCCGCTCGTTGGCGCGGTGATCGACAACCGCTACGAAGTCTTGTCGGTGCTGGGCGAGGGCGGCATGGGCATCGTTTATGCTGCGCGGCACACCGCGCTCGGCAAGCGCTTCGCGCTCAAAGCGCTGCGCAAAGATCTCGCGACGGACGGCGAAATCGCCGCGCGCTTCATTCAAGAGGCTCGCACCGCGGCGTCGGTCTCACATCCGGGTTTGGTCGAGATCACCGATTTCGGCACATTGCCGAGTGGTCAGCCGTTCTTCGTGATGGAGCTGATCGAGGGGCAATCGCTGGCTGCGCTCATTCGCCGCGGCGGTCCGGTGCCCGCCGCGCGCGCCGTGCAGATCGTGCGGCAAATCGCCGAAGCGCTCGGCGCCGCGCACGAGCTTTCGATCGTGCACCGCGATCTCAAGCCCGACAACATTCACATCACCACCGACGACGCCGGACGCGACCGAGTAAAAATCGTCGATTTCGGCTTGGCCAAGGTGATCGGCGCGAGCCGGCTCACGCGTGCCGGCATGGTCTTCGGCACGCCGCACTACATGAGCCCCGAACAAGCCATGGGTGAAGCGACCGATCATCGCGCGGACATCTACGCGGTCGGCGTCGTGATGTACGAGATGTTTACGGGGCGCGTACCGTTCGAAGCCGACAGCTACATGGGCGTTTTGACCAAACACATGTACATGGCGCCGCCGCCGCTCACGCAGATCGTGGGTACAGATAAGCTAGCCGCGCTCGAATACGTGACCTTGCGCTGCCTCGAAAAGAAACCCGAGCATCGTTACCAAACGTTGCGCGAGCTGGTCGAAGAGCTGAATCGCGTGTCGCTCGCGACCGCGCCGCGCGAGCGACACGTGCCGCGCCATCGTCGCGGTACGCCGCGCGCGCTGCTCGCGGACGAGCTCGAATTGCCGAGCCGCGAGGAGCTCACCGTTGGGCTCGCCGGACTCAAACCGCGACCGCGCTGGCCGCTGGCGCTGATCGGCGGGCTGTTTCTGCTCGGCATCGGCGGCATGCTCGGCTTGCGCGCGCTCCGGAGCAGCCGAAGCGCGCCACAATTGCCCGAAGCAAACGCGGCTCTCAGCGCCAGCCCGGCGGGCGTCACCGTGTCGCTTCACAGTGGAGCTGCGTTGGTCGCGGCGCCCGCGCCGATCGTAAGCGCTGCGGCTGCGATGTCGCCCGAGCCGGTCGCGAGCCCGGTTTCAGCAAAGGGTGCGCCCCGCGCCAACGTCACGGAGCGTCCGATTTCGCCGGGCGCGCCGCGCACGGCGCCCCGTGTGCGCCAAAAACCAGTTTCACTCGGAGGTTCGGAAATCGTCGATCCGTGGGGGAACTGACGGGCACTCCGGCATAGCTGCGCTATGAGTGAGCAACGGCCGTGCTCGCTCCCAAAAGCATCTACGCAGCACTCTCGCGCCCTCGCGGGCTTGACAGCGTCGCCCAAGCCGGAAAGTCTTCATTAGAATTCGACGGGGGCTGAAGTCTCGTGGCAAAAAAGCAACTTCTCCTGGTCGACGCCGATCCCCGCAGCGTGCGGGTGCTGGAGGTCAGTCTCAAGAAGGCTGGCTACAGCGTCACCACCGCCACGGACGGGCAGGACGCGCTTGCCAAGATCGAATTCTCGACTCCGGATTTGATTTTGAGCGACACGCGGCTGCCGCGCCTCGACGGTTATGAGCTCGTGCGGAGGCTGAAAGAGCACGTCGAGTTCGCGCAATTGCCGGTCGTGTTCTTGACCAGTCAAAAGTCGATCGAGGACAAGATCCGCGGCCTCGAGCTGGGCGTCGAGGATTACCTCACGAAGCCGATTTTCGTGCGGGAGTTGATCGCGCGCGTGAACCTGCTTCTAGCGCGCCGCACGCAGGAAAAGATGGCCACCAGCATGCCGACGAGCCGGCGCACGCGGCTCAGCGGTTCGCTCGAGGACATGGGGGTGGTCGACCTGCTCCAGACCTTCGAGGTGAGCAGGAAGAGCGGCATTGCGCGGATCAGCGACGGTCGGCGCGAAACGCGCGTTTTCTTTCGGGACGGCAAGGTCGTGGACGCCGAGCTCGGCCGGCTGCGCGGGGAAGAAGCCGTGTACCGCGCGCTGATCTGGATGAGCGGCACGTTCGAGGTCGAGTTCTGCCCGGTCGACAACGAGGACATCATCCCGACCTCCACGCAGGGCCTGCTCATGGAGGGCATGCGTCGCGTGGACGAATGGGGCCGCTTGCTCGAACAGCTGCCCTCACTGCGCACGATCTTCGAGGTCGATCACGAACAGCTCGTCGAGCGCTTGAACGAGATCCCTGACGAGTTGAACGGCATTTTACGGCTCTTCGACGGCAAGCGTCAGCTGATCGAGGTGGTCGACGAATCGCCGTTCGAGGATTTGTCGACGCTGTCCACGATCACGAAGCTCTACTTCGAGGGCTTGCTCGTGGTAGGCCAAGCCGCGCCGGACGAAGACGTCGTACCGAGTGAGGTCGATGGGGTCGTGCGCGGTGAATCGATGCCGCCCGAATCGTACATGCACGATGACGTCGTGCCCGAGCGCAGCAGCGATTCCAAGCTGCAAGTGGCGGGCGGAACCGCGCCCTCGTGGCGGCCGTCCGCGCCGCCGCTCGCGGCATTGAGCACGCATCCGCCGGTGACGATCCCGGGGCTGAATCCGGCTGACGCCTCGAACGCGAGCGCCGAGCGCAACAATCGCGCGCGCGTGGTCATGCCGTCGGTGCATCAGAGCGTGGATTCGGCGCCAGAACCGCTCGAAAGCTTTGACGCGCGCGCCGCGCATCGCACGCATTCCGGGCTCGGGCCGCTCGTGCCGAAGGAAGATGCGCTGCCGGATGCGAGATCGGCCGCTGAAGCGCAACAGCCCGCGACGACGCGCGAAACGCCGGGCACTCGCGCCGGCGAAGCCAAGGTGATCCCATTCCCCGCGCAACGCAAAGAGGACGAGGCCGAGGCTGCGGGCGCGCTGCCGACATCGACTCTGGTTTCGTCCGAAGCGTACAGCGCGCTCGAGGCCGCGGCGCGCGCCGCACTGGCGAATGCCGCGAGCTACGAGCCGGAACACGCGGCACCGCTTTCGCAGTCATACAGCGCGCCCGAGCAATCCGCGCCCGCTTCGCCGCCGATCGCCGCACCGACCGAGCGTGAGCCCGCCGTTGCCCGTCGCGCCGAGCGCGCC
>DASYCL010000574.1:0-5029 GCA_036500245.1 Polyangiaceae bacterium
CTCTGTGTTAAAGAAATTCGGGATGGCCTTCGAAGGATTCGCAGATTCGAGCGCGAAATTTTTCAAACTGCTCGCGAAGAACCAAGACCGGACTTGGTTTCAAGCTCGCAAAGAAGAGTTCGAGGCAGGCTGGCAACAGCCGATGACCGAACTCCTCGCCGAAGTGCGCGACGGCGTCGACAGCGCGTATCGCCACTGCGACTTGGACGAACCAAAATTATTTCGCATCTACCGCAACCTGCGTTTTTCGAAGGATAAGTCACCGTACAAGACGCACGTGGGCGGGCTCATCCCGACCAAGCGCAAAGGTAAAGTCACCGAAGTGCCGATGGCCATCTACGTGCACGTCGGCGAACCGAAATCGTTCGCTGCGGCCGGGCACTACATGATGGACCCGCGCATGCTCGAGCGCTTTCGCTCCTCGGTCGCCGACGACAAGCGCGGGCGCGAGCTCGACAAGATCCTGAGCGCGCTCACCAAAAAAGGCTTCGTCGTGCGCTCTTACGATGAATACAAGCGCGTCCCCAAAGGCTACGACGCCGAGCACCCGCGCGCTGAGCACCTGAAGCGCAAAGGCCTCACCGTCGGGTTCCCCGAGTTCCCCAAAGGCATTTTGACTTCACCCAAGCTCGCCACTTGGCTCATCGGCAACGCGAAAGCCGCCGCGCCGCTCGTGGAGTGGTTGGTGTTTGCTACGCATTGAAACGGGAGCCGCAGCTCTGAGCCGAACCTGTGCCGCGCTGCGCCGCACAGGAGCACCCCCAAAAATAAAAGCAAAACCGAGCCTTTATCGCCTGGCCAGGAAGCGCCCTTCTATTTCCTGAGCCGAACGGTAAAGCTTCGGACTCCAAGCTTTTGTATGGGCACTCAGAAGGCACCCCGGCTCGTTCGGCGCAATCCCGGCGCGGGGCCGGGGTTCGAGGGCCGCGCGCGCGACGAAGTGGTCGAGCTCGACCCCGCGGGGCGGCCTTCACTCGAGGAAGCGTTTCGACGGCACTCGGCCGCGGTCGCGAACGTGGGGTTTCGGATTTTGGGTTCGCGCGCGGAAGCCGAAGACTTGGTGCAAGACGTGTTCTTGCGCGCGCGACGCTGGCTCGATCGGATCGAAGAGCCGGCGGCGCTGCGCGGCTGGCTCACCGTCGTTGCGGTGCGCGAAGCGCGCTATCGCTTGCGCCTGCGGCGTTTGCGCGCCGTGTTTCGCGCGGAGGATGCGCCGAGCTACGCCGAAGTCGCGGATGGGACGGCATCGCCGGCGGAACGCACGTTGCTCGCCGAAGTCTACCGCGTGCTCGACTCGGTGACGATCGAAGGACGCCTCGCGTGGACGTTGCGTTACGTCGAAGGCATGACCTTGCCCGAGGTCGCCGAGCATTGCGGCTGCTCGCTCGCGACGGCCAAGCGCCGCATCTCGAGCGTGCATCAAACGATCTTGGAGGCGCTCGGCTGATGGCGACGCGCGAACGAGAGCTCGAAGCCGCGCTCGGATCGGCGAGTCCGGTGTGGACCGCGGCGGACACCGAGCGTGCGCTAGTCCGCTTGCAAGGCACGCTGCAGCGGCGGCGCGCGCTCGCCTGGGGCACGGGCGCCGCGCTCGCGCTCGCGGCTGGCGTCGCGCTCGGCTGGACAGGCTTGCATGGCCATGAAATCGCGGAAAAAGCGCCGATCGTGCAGTTGAGCCAAGAACGCACCGTGCGTTTTTCGGACGGCTCGACCGTGCATTTGCTCGACGCGAATACGGACGTCTCGATCGTCGAAGCGCGACCCGAACGCATCGTGTCCGCGCTCGATCACGGCGCGGCGACCTTCGAGGTGACGCACGTCGACGGGCGCGTGTTCCGCGTGCAGGCCGGCCAAGTGATCGTCGAAGCGATTGGCACGGTGTTCACCGTCGATCGGCGGGACGGCGCGGTGCGCGTCAGTGTCGGGCGCGGGCGCGTGCGCGTGGACTTCGGCACGGGCAGCAGCGAGCTCGCGGTCGGGCAGAGCGGCACTTTTCCGCCGCCGAGCTCGGTGGCCACGCCGAGCGTTGCGCCGGCAAGTGACGTCGCGCCGTCGACCGCGCCGAGTACGGCGTCGAGCGCGAGCGCTGCTAGCGGCGCGAATCTTGGTTCGAACTCCAATTCGAAATCGAGTTGGAAAGAGCTCGCTCGCGCCGGCAAATCGAACGAGGCGTATCGCGCGCTCGTGGCTCTGCCCGAGGCCGAGTTGAACAGCGCCGAGGCGCTGCTCTTGGCGGCGGACACCGCGCGCCTGGCCGGTCACGCGCGCGATGCGGTGCCGTATTTGTCGCGCGTTTTGCGGGATTATAAGGGCGATCCGCGCGCGCCGCTGGCGGCGTTCTCGCTCGGTCGCGTGCTCCTGAACTCGCTCGGTCGTCCGGGCGAAGCGGCGGGTTACTTCGAGAAGGCGCGGGTGCTGTCGCGTGAGCCGTCGTTGGCCGAAGACGCGCTGGCGCGTGAAGTCGAAGCGCTCGCGCGTGCCGGCCAAGCCGACGCCGCGCGCCGCAAAGCCGAGGACTATTTGCGGCTCTACCCGAGCGGACAACGCTCGAACGCCGTGAAGACCTTCGGCGGCATCGAATGAAGCGACGCGGTTTCGCCGTTCGCTCTCGCTTTTCGTCGTTGTTGCTGCTGGGTGCGTTGCTGCTCTCGGAGAAGCGTGTATATGCACGATCGGCGCTTTCGGTGTCGCTCGAGCTCGCGCCATGCGTAGCGGACGATGCTGCAGGACTCCGGCGCGTGATCCAAGCCGAGCTCGGCAATTCGATCACGGTCTGGTCAGAGCCACTCCGCGACGCGCCGGGCGCCCCAACCCAAAATAGCAATGCGGAAGTCGCGCGCGTCACGGTGCGCTGCGCGGAGACGGCGATCGAAGTCGAAGTGCTCGATCCGGTGACGGGCAAAAAATTGTCGCGGCACCTGCAAATTCCGCCGGATTTGGCCGCGGCGCGCACGCGCGTGCTCGGCATTTCGATCGCCGAATTGGTCGCCGCGAGTTGGATCGAGCTGAGCGGCACGAGCGAATCACCCGCGCGGGTGGTGGAGCGCACCGCGCCGAAAGAGACGCGCACCGCAGCGTTGTCCGCTGCCGAGCGCGGGCTCTCGACGGGCGCGCGCGGCCGCGGTTACGAGCTCCAAAGCTTCGCTTTCGGCGAGCGCTTCACGGCGCAAGATTTCGACAGCGCCGGCGTCGGCGTTGCATTCGGCTGGATCGCGCGGAGCTTCCTCGATCTCACGTTCGACGCGCGCGGCGACGCGGGCTCGCGCGCGGTCTCCCTCGGCCGCGTGAACACGCTGCTCGGCTCGCTGGCGTTTTGCCCGCGCGCGCGGCTCGCGCTCGGACTCTGGGCGCTCGAAGCGGGCGTCGGCGTGCGCGTCGGGCTCGTGCATTTCGGCGGCGTCGCGCGTTCGGATTTGACGCCCGCGCCGGAATCGCGTTCGCCGACTTTGCCCTGGGCCGGACCGCTCCTCGCGTTCGCGGCGAGCGTGCGTCCAGTGCGGCCGCTCGTGTTCTCGGCGCGGCTCGAAGCCGGGCTGGTCAGTTATCGCGCCGAGGCGCGCGTGGCCGGCGCGAGCGAATTTGCGATCGCCGGGCCGTGGCTGGGTTTGGGTTTGGGTTTTGGGTTTTCGGGGGTCGACTGAGCATGCAGAAAAGCCGCCATTTTCTGCTGATTTCGCTGTGCGCGCTCGCGCTCGGGTGCGGCAAATCTTCCGCCGATGTGTTGCTCGCGCCGAACGCGACCGAGAGCGGCGGGCCTCCGCCCGATACCGACTACCTGCAAACGAAGACCAGCGGCTACGGCTTCACGCAAATCGAAACCGCGCGCAACAACCCGATCGTCGCGCTTCGCACGATCTTGATGGTGCCGCCGCTGCCGACCGACTCGGGCACGCTGTTCTTCAGCGTGGGGCTACAACCCGGTGGGCAGAACTTCGACCCGATCGACAACGGCGTGCTCGAACCGGTGCTGACCTGGGGTCCGAGCTGCGCGCCGAATTCGCCGAGCGCGCCGTTCACGTCGTGGTGGATTGCGGCGCAGTACGTGAACACGTATGGAAACTATTCGGGCTACACGGGCTGCCACAGCGGTGACGGCATGTTCGTCGAAGAGGGCGACCCGCTATCGATCCATTTTTCACTCGACGGCACCGTGTGGCATCAAAGCGTCGAGAATCTGCGCGACGGCGCGAGCGTCGGCTTCGATCTCGACATGCTCGGGCAAACCCAGAATTACGCGCATTTTTGGCTGAATCCGGTATCCGCCGAGCCGGTTGCGGACGGCGAATTTGCCTCTACCACGATCACCTTCGCCGAACCCGAGCGCGACGCCTGCGCGCCGATTCAGCGCGGCCACAACGACTTTTTCAGCAATCCCGAGCCGTCACCAGACGGCACCCAATGTTCGATCGATCGCATCGTGCTGCGCGCTCAGGGCGTTCCGGCGAGCACGCAGAATTGAGCCGGCTCTGCAATCAATCGACGTAGTGAACCGGTTCCAGTCGCTGACTCCTCTTACTTTCCGATGTTCGAAAGTACTTCAGCTCGGACGCGCGCTCAGGATTTCCGGGGCCCACAAGGAGTGAGGGCCGCGGAAATCCTTCAACGCGCAAAGCTGCAATTGCGTTCGGTTGTGTTCGCGGCGGGCTGCGTGCTCGGCTCGTGCTTCCTCGCCGGCTGCGGTAGTTCGAGCGACAGCGGGGACTCGGCTAGCGCTTCGGGCAGCGCGACGAATAGCGCGGGCAATTCGTCGACGGCAGGTGGCTCGCTCGGCACGGGCGGCACCGCGTCGAGCGCGAGCGGCGCTTCGGGTGCGACAAATTCGGGCGGATCGAGCTCGAGCAGCGCCGGACAGAACGGCGGAGGTGGCATAAATTCTGCTGGAGCCGGCGGCGCCGGTGTCGGCGGGTCGGGCGCTGGCGCAGGCGCGAGCAGCGGCGGCGCGAACGCGGGCAGCGCTGGTGCCGGCCAGGCCGGCGCGAGCAGCGGCGGATCAGCGGGCACGAGCGGCGCTGCGGGCGCCGGAGGCTCG
>DASYCL010000575.1:0-2514 GCA_036500245.1 Polyangiaceae bacterium
TCTGTTTTGATGGGCTCGTGAGCTCGCGCCGCAACCTCGGCTTCGGTCGGCGTCGCTTTGATCGGCAAAGCTTCGCTCTGCTCCGCTTCGGTCGCTGACGCTACATTGGCAAGCTCGCTTGCCACGGGCTCGGCTTCGACCGCGGAGGCTTCGATTGCGATGCACGGGCTCGGCGTGAGCGCGATCTCTTGCGCTTCCGGCGGAACCAACGCGGCGACCAGCTCGGCGCTAAAATCGGCTGAAATCGGCTCGATCGCGCTGCGCTCGAGCTCGAGCTCGCTTTGCGCCGCCACGAGCGCGTTGGCCTCATGCGCGGCGTCGCTTTTCTCGACGCTGGCGAGCGAAGTGTCGGCTTCTTCTGCTTGGGTTTGCTCTTCACGAGCGAGCTCGTCATACAGCGCGACGATCGGCGGCGGAGCCGAGAGCTCCATCGCTTCGGAGCTCGCCGATACTTCGGGCGCAAGCGCGGGCGCCGGAGGATGCGCGCTGAACGTGCGCAAATCGAGCAGGTCTTGCAGCGGCAGCGGGCGGCCGTACACGCCTGCGTAGCGATTGCGTGCGTCGATGTAAAAACGCACCGGGCGTTCGCGCGTCGCGGCGATCCACCAGCGCAAGACGGCGCTGTCTTCGGCGTCGAGCGCGCCGGCCAGGTTCGCGATGCCCTCGAGCGTGGGCAGCGCGAGCGTGAGCCCGCGCAGCTCGATCAAACGCGCGCGATAGAGCTGATCGCTGAGCGCCGCGCCGAGATCGGTCGCTGCGCCGACGCCGGGCGGACACGCGCCGCGCTGCTGGAGCGCGTCGTCGATCGCTTCGGAGATGAACAAGGCGAGCTCGCCGCGTTGCCCTGGTCCCGGCGGATTCAGCACGACCGACAGGTAACCCTCTTCGTCCGCGGCGCGGAGCAGCTCGCGCAGCACTTCAGGCCCGACGAGGCTGACCTCGCCGCTGCCAAAACCATCGACTTCCGCGGGAATCGCAGCAAAGCTCATGGGGCCGAAGGTGGCGGATCCGGTGCCCATCGGCCCAGTTTTCGGTAACTGTGCGCCGGCCACGTATGCCTGCCCTCTGTCAAGGGTCGGCCGGCGCGCCGAAAAGAGCCCTGAGACGGCCGCAAAACGGGCCTCGGCTTCGGCTCATAACTTTTTGAAATCGTGGCTAAATCAAAAGAAATCTGGTCCCAGAACCGTTGACAAAGATGCGCCCATCCATAGGATGATTTGTGGCTCCCTCTGCAGGGCCCGGGAGGCTGTACTAACGAATCCCTTACAAGCATTCTGACCAGGGAAATGAGTTCGCGGTGGAGCGCTAGGCCCGGAAAACCTCACCGGGAAGCCGGAAGCCGCGAAAAAAAGAGTTTCCCACCTAGCTAAGCTAGGGGTTCGGAGTACTCATCACGCCTCGCGACCCAAGTGGTACGGAGCCTATGAATGGGTCGGCAAGAACTGCCGGCCCATTCGCCTTTTTGTAGCCCCGAGTTCGGCTGAGTTGGCCGTGGGAGAACCACCGAAGCCGCGACTCCGCGCTTCCGTTGGCGGGCCGCGTAGATTACCGTGACGCGGCAATGAATGCCCGCCATAACCCTTCGGGGTCACTCAGGTTCGCATGCGTGCGTGCCTCGACGCTGCTGCTCGGTGCCGCTTTGGTCTTGTTCGCGAGTAGCGCGGACGCGGCTCACATCAAGGGCCAGTTTCAGGGCTTTCGCTCGTTACAGAACCCGGTTTGGGCCGAAGCGAAGGATCCGAAGAATCACGGCTACTCCTTCCGCGAGCCAGTGCCGACGGTGCGCGCCGAGTTTCGCCGCCCGTTCCCGCATATCCCGAAGGAGCTTTGCATCGCTGCGATCGCGACGAGCCCGCAGAAGCCTCAGAAGGCGATCCTGATCCGAGTCGGCGGCGGTCGCACCACGCCGGTCACGATCGTGGTCACGCCGGGTACGCAGCTCACATTCCAAAACACCGATCCGTTCAAGCACCGCATCTACGGCGTCGGGATCAAGACGTTCGCGGCGAGCGAGACCGGACCAGGCGCGACGCGCGATTGGTCCGTGCCCGCAGCCGGCGTCTTCGAAATTCGCGACGAAGCCGCGCCGAGCCTGCGCATGTGGATCGTGGCCGAGCCGAACGTCGCGGCCGTCGCGTACCCGTCGATGAAAGGCGAGTTCTCGCTCACCGTGCAGGATCCGGGCGACTACACCCTGCAGGCGTATTTCTCGGGCAAGAAGGTCGGAAACCCGATGACCGTGACCGTGACCGAGAAGGATCTCGAGCTCAAGCAACCGATCAAAGTCGATTCCGGTCCCGGCGCTGCCGCGGCTCCGGCCCCGAGCGAAGACAAGCCGAGCGAAGACAAGGCCAAAGAAGGCGCGAAATAAGCGATGCTGCTCTCACGATTTTGGTACGTCCTTTTGGGGTTGTTCGTCGGGCTCGCGGTGTTCGTGCTTTCGCTCGCGACCAGCATGTATAACCGCTCCGGCGCGCGCGCGATGGGCGAGGCGCTGTCTTCCGATTCGCAGGT
>DASYCL010000576.1:0-8439 GCA_036500245.1 Polyangiaceae bacterium
GTCCGTGCTTCCAGAGTCCGAAGGCGCCGCCTTGGTGTGCTCGACCGCGGACGAGTTACTGGTGTCGAAGCGTTCGCCGCCGCCGTACACGTCTTGATTCAGATCCGTGAGCGACTGCTCCAGGCGCTCTTTCCACTCTACGCTCAGACCGCCCGCATGCTCTTGCTCAGTCGCTTTCGCTACCGCGAGCCAGTGCCGCGAGTCCGCGCGGTAACCGAGCCGAAAATCGGTCATGCCGCGTAGGTAGGCGTAGCGCGCCTGATCGTTCAAGCTGAGCGAGTCCATATCCGGTTCGAGCACGCGCCAGAGGGAGAGCGCATTTTCGTACTTGTTCTCCTCGTACATGCGCTGACCGCGATTCAAATCTTCGCTGTAAGTCGCGCAGCCCATGGCTCCGAGCGCAATCGAGACAAGCAAGAACGAGCTGATTCGCATCGCTATTTCTCAGCGTAGCCTCAGGCGCGAGCGCGAATCAAGCGCCCGCGAGCCGGAAATGGAGCCGGTAGATCGGCAAGCCATCGGCGATCGCGCGGTGTTCGCGCGGGCTTTTTGCGCCGAACGGGTTCTCGGCTGAAAACTCCGCTCCGAGCCCGGGCCCGAGCGTAACCAGGCGCGGCTCGGCCCGGCCGAGCGCGGCGTACGCTTCGGCGCGCTCGCTCACGTCCGTCTGAATGAAGAGCTCGCCGCCTGGGCACAGCACTCGACACGCTTCGGCGAGCAGTTCGCTGGTGACGACCAACCGCTTGTGATGGCGCTTCTTCCACCAAGGATCGGGGAAATGCACGAAGATGGCCCGAGCGCACGCGGCCGGGAAACGCGGCAACGCGAGCTTCGCGTCTTCCGCAAGCACGCGAGCGCGAGCGCCGAGACCGCGCTCGCGCAGACGATCGTCGACGATCGTCGCCCATTTGCGGCGGATCTCCAAGCCCAGCATGCGCACGCTCGGGTCGGCCGCGAGCCGCTCGAACAAGAACCCGCCGCGCCCCGGACCGACTTCGATTTCGATCGGTTCGCCGCCTGCGCTGCCACCGACGAGCAGCCGCGGATCGACCGTTTCGCCCTCCGGAAGTCGTGGCGCATGCGCGTACGGATTCGTTTTCATGATCGAGTCGATGCTAAGACTCGGCGCGTGTTAGCACACGCTGACTCGCCTCGCTGGCTCCGGTTTGCGCGCTCACCGTGGAGCTACCTCGCGGCCGCAGCCTGTCTCGGCGCGCTCGCAGCAAAAAAAATCCTCGCCCTTGCCGGCGCACCCGCCGTCCCGCTCGACGACAGCTACATCCATTTTCAATTCGCGCGCTCGTTCGCCGACGGGCACCCATTCGTCTACTCCCCGGGCACGGCCGCAGTTCCCGGCGCGACGAGCTTGCTCTGGCCGCTGCTGCTCGCGCTGCCCGAACTGATCGGCGCGCATGGGCTCGATCTGATTCCATGGGTTTGGGGGTTTGGGTTCCTTGCGCTCGGACTGCTCGCGTATGAAACGGCGCGCGCGTCCGAGCACGTCATCGACGAGCGGCTCGCCTGGTTTTCCGGCGTGCTCGTGCTCGCGTTCAGCGCCAACACTTGGTTTGCCGCGAGCGGCATGGAAGTCGTGCCGCTCGGCTTCTTGCTGATGCGCTCGGCGCGTCGCTCGGCCGAATGGTTCGAAGGCGATCGCGCGCGGCCGTGGGAGCTACTCTTACTCGCGTTTCTTTCGCCGCTGCTGCGACCGGAAGGTGCGCTCGCCAGCGTGCTCATCGCCGTGACGCTCGCGCTCTGCGAGCGCGGCGCAAAAAAAGGCTTCGCCGCGCTCGCGCTCGGCTTCATCGGCGTGCCCCCACTCGTCTATTGGGCATTCACCGGTCACGCCACGCAAACGACGACGCTCGTCAAATGGTTGCCGTTCAATCCCTACCTGAGCTTCGGCGGTGTGCTCGACATGGTGCTCTACAACGTGCGCCTATTCTTCTCGGTGCTGCTCGACGGTCAGCTCTGGAGCGCGGCTTACGTGCCGGCGCATTCACGATTCATCGCGCTACTCGCATTGCCGGCCCTGCTGTTCGCAGGCCAAGCGCGCAGCGCTTCGGCGCGCGCTTGGCTCATCGCGATCGTCGGGCTCGGTATCTTTTTGCCGACGACTTACGACAGCTTTCTCTGGAATCGCTTGCGCTATTTGTGGCCGTTCGCAGCGCCTTGGTTGATTGGGCTCGTTGCCCTGGCGGATCAGCTCGGCGAATTCGCCGCGCTCGTGCGACGCGAATTGGGCTTCATTCGCTACGCGCTCGCGGCAGGCATCGGCATCGCCCTTGGCAGCAAATTCCCATTTGCGCTCGACGATTTGGCCGAAAGCGCGAACGCCATTTCGAGCCAGCACGTGGAACTCGGCAAGTGGGCCAAGGACGCGCTTCCGGCGAACGCGCGCATCGGCGTGAACGACACTGGCGCGATCGCCTACTTTTCGAATCACACCACGTTCGACATCGTAGGCCTCACGACGCTCGGCGAGGCGCGCTATTGGTCGGCAGGCGCGGGTTCACGCTTCGAGCACTACGAGCGCATGCCGCGGCGCGCGCTGCCGACGCACTTCATCGTGTATTCGGCGTGGTTCGGCATTCCGCAGTTGCTCGGCAATTGCCTGACCGAACGCACCGTCTACGCCACCATCCTCGGCGGTGAAACGATGGCCGCATGCGTCGCGGACTACACCAGCCTCGGCTCAGGAGAATTCGCCTCGACGCCCGAGCTGTGGCAACAAAAGCCGCTCGACGTGCTCGACGTCGCGGATCTCGAGAGCGAATCCGCGCACGGCTACGCCTTGCTCCCGGCCGTCCAAGCCGACGACGTCGTGCTCGGGAACGGCATTGTCGTCGACGGCGCGCGCAAGCACCGCACGCGCGACTCGTTCGTGATCCGCGTCACGCCGCACGCGCGGTTCGTCGCGCGGCTCGGCGCGGATTCAGCCACGACGGTGAAGGTGCTCATCGACCACAAAATCCAAACCAGCTGGGCGCTCAATGGCGCGGTGTTCGAAGAGCATGTGCTCGAACTCGGCGCGAACGCAGCGAATGGACCGGTCACGGTCGAAGTGCTCGCCAACGACGGCACCTTCAACTCGGCGCACTATTGGGCCTACCCGCCGCGGCAATAAGTTTCGGGCCGCCCCTGCGGAGCTTTGCTATACCGCCCCGATGCGGAAACGGCCTCTCGGCAACACGGGTCTGTCGGTCTCCGAGCTCGCGCTCGGTACCTGGGGCTTGTCCGGAGACGGCTACGCGCCACTCGCGGATGTCGAGCAAGACGTAGTGATCGATCGCGCGCTGTCGCTCGGCGTCACGTTGTTCGACACCGCGGACAGCTACGGCAAAGGCGCGATGGAGCGAAAACTCGGCCAGCGCCTGAAGGACAAAGAAGCCGTGATCGTGACCAAGCTCGGCACCGATCGCGAAGCGGTGCCGCCGCGCAAGTGCTTCAAGCCTGCATTCTTGCGCCAAGCATTCGAAGCCTCGCGCGAGCGCTTGCAGCGCGCAGTGGTCGACGTGGTGCTTTTGCACAATCCGTCGGAACGCACGCTCGAACGCGGCGAAGCGACGGGCGCGCTGAGCGAGCTCAAGAGCAATGGCGCGATCCGCGCTTGGGGCGTCAGCGTCGGCAGTACGAGCGTCGCGCGCGAAGCCATCAAGCAAGGCGCAGAAGTGCTCGAGCTCGCGTACAACGCTTTTCATAGCCGCACGCTGCGCGAACTCGAAGCCGAAATCCGCGACAAGGAAATTGGGATTTTGGCGCGCTCGGTGCTCGCGCACGGTCTCTTGTGCGGCCAATGGCCGACGAACAAAGAGTTCGCGAGCGGCGATCATCGCGTCGAACGCTGGACGACGGACGATCTCAAGCGCCGTATTTCGCAGCTCAACGCGCTGCGCCCGTGCGTGGTCGGCAGCGTGACCAGCTTGCGCGCCGCGGCCGTGCGCTTCGTGCTCGCGAACGAGCGCGTCAGCGCGGCCGTGCTCGGCCCGCGCGGCTCGCTCCAGCTGGATCAACTCCTGCGCGACGCCGGCAAAGAGCCGCCGTATCTCACGCCCGAGTCGCTCTCGGCGCTCGATCTGCGGCTCGCCAACGTCGGAGTGAACGCGTGAGCCGCACGCTGCTCGATCTGCTGGATGGCGTTGCACGGGAGGCGGCGACCGTGATCCGCGAAGTGTATCGCACGGATTTCGACGTCGATTTCAAAGCGCCGCGCGATCCGGTCACCGAAGCCGATCGCCGCGCGAATACGTTGATCTGCGAGCGACTCAACGCGCTCTTTCCCGGCGTGCCCATCGTGGCCGAGGAGAGCGATCCCGCAAGCTTTAGCGGCTATCAGAGTGCCGAGCGGATTTTCTTCGTCGACCCGCTCGACGGCACGCGCGAGTTCGTCGCCAAAAACGGCGAGTTCGTCGTGATGATCGGTTTGGTCGAAGGAGCGCGCGCGCTCGCCGGCGTGATTCATGCGCCGGAGTCCGGCATATCTTGGATCGGACAGGTCGGCGTGGGCGCGGAAGAAGTGACGAGCGACGGCGCGCGCTCGCCGCTTCGTGTGAGCGAAACGCGCGAACTCAGCGCGGCGCGCATCGTCGGTTCGCGTTCACACCGGAATCCCGCGCTGGAGCGCGCACTCGCGAGCTTGGGCGCGCGCGAGCTGGTCGCGCTCGGTAGCGCTGGGCTCAAGGCGGCCGCGGTCGCGCGTACCACGGCCGACGCGTACGTCGCGCCGCACTACGCAGGCAAGCGTTGGGATGCCTGCGCGGCGGACGCGCTGGTCACTGCAGCGGGCGGCAAACTGACGAACTCGGACGGCGAGCCATTCGACTATCGCGCGGCCGACCTCGGCAACGATCGCGGCATCGTCGCGAGCAACGGACACTTGCACGACGCGATTTTGCAAAAGCTGGCCGCGCAGCGCGCGTAGTCCGGACATTTCGCGCCGCGCGCCATTGACGCTACACTTTGGCTCGTGATCGAGTCGGACGCGGACGCGGACGTGGTCGTGATCGGAGCCGGCATCATGGGGCTCTCGGTCGCGTATCACTTGGCGCACGATCACGGCGTTTCGCGAATCGTGGTGCTGGACGCGGGCTATCTGTGCGGCGGCGCGAGCGGGCGCAATGGCGGCGGCGTGCGCGCGCAGTGGTCGAGCGAAATCAATATCCGCTTGATGCGCGAGAGTTTGTCGTTGTTTCGCCAATTCGCCGAGCGCCATCGGATCAACACTTGGTTTCGCGCGGGCGGCTACTTGTTCTTGGCGCGCAGCGAAAGCACCGCCAGCGAGCTCGCGACGAATGTCGAGCTGCAAAATCGCTGCGGCGTTCATAGCGAGCTCGTCGCGCCAGAAAACCTGTCGCAAATCGTGCCCGAGCTCTCGAGCGATGGAGTGCTCGCCGCCAGCTACAACGCGCACGACGCCGTGGTATTTCCTTGGCCGTTCGTTTGGGGATACGCCGAGAGCGCGCGCGCAGCCGGAGTGTCGCTGCACACGTTCACGCGCGTGGTCGGGATCGAGACGCACGGACGCGGCGTGAGCGCGGTCGTGACCGAGCACGGGCGCATCAACACACCGGTGGTCGTGAACGCGTGCGGCGCGCTCAGTCCGAACATCGCGCGCATGCTCGGCGTCGAGCTGCCGACGCATCCGCATCGTCATGAGATTTGCTCGACCGAGCCGCTCAAGCCTTGGCTCAAACCGCTCGTCGCCGATCTCAGCGACGGACTCTATTTCTCGCAGTCGATCCGCGGTGAAATCGTGGGCGGCATCGGCAACGAGCGGGTGCCTCAAGGTCCCGACCAGCGCTCTTCGGCGCGTTTCCTCGCGCTCTATGCGCGTTCGCTCACGCGCGCTTGTCCAGCGCTCGGCGCGGTCAAGGTGCTCCGCCAATGGGCGGGCCTTTACGACATCTCACCCGACGCGAACCCGATCGTCGGACCTATCGACAAGATTGACGGATTTTTCTTGCTCAGTGGTTTCATGGGTCATGGCTTCATGATGGCTCCGGTCGTCGGGCAGCGAGTTGCGGCCTTGATTGCGCGCGGAACTCGAGACGAGATCTTCGAGCGCTGGTCACTGTCGCGCTTCGCGACCGGTCGGCTGCTCAAAGAGGGCATGATCATCGGTTGATGAGTGGTGCGAAAATGTAGGCAAGCCGCTGCGCGACGCCGAAGGCTGTGCCGTCGAGTTTCGTGGCGCGTGACCATCAAAACCCAAACTCTCGAAGCGCACTCGGCTTATCGAAGTGGCTGACGCGACGCACAAACTCGAGCTCGGTGCCGGCCCCGCGTTGACAGCCCGGAGGCGGTCCGAGTAGCGTCCGCACACGCCGGGAAACCAGGGATTTTTGGCTAGTTTCGAGAACCTTGGCTGACCGTGATTCGACCCCATTCTGCCTCGGGAGGCATCTCCATGCTGCGCTCTTCGCGAACGATCGCGTCGCTCATCCGCTCGCTTGTGCTGGGAACTGCGACCACGACCACGCTGGTCCTCGTGGCTGCGTCCGTCGTCAGCTGTAAGGACGAGAGTCAGCCCGAATATTGGGTCGAGAAGCTCGACGACGCATCTTGGCGCGCGCGCGCCGTGAAGCGCTTGGAGCAATTCTTCGAAGACTCCGTGACCAAGAACGGCGATCTGAAGTCCGAAGGCGTGCAGACGCTGATCAACAAGACCGTCGATCCGCTGACGAAGGTCTACGTGAACAACTACGACACGCTCGACGAGAAAACGCGCGTCTCGCTGATTAAGTTGCTCGCGGCTTACAAAGACAAGCGGATCGAACCGGCGGTGAAGAAGGCGTTCGACGAATTCGCCAAGCAGCCGGCCACGTCGAAGGACGATCAGGACGTGAAATGGGCGGCAATCGCGACCGACGATTTGCAGCTCACCGGCGTCTCGGACTCGATGCTCAATGCGTTCTTGAAGCTGCGCGCGAGCACGATGCTCGGCGGCGTGGCTTACCGCGACATGAGCAGCGCGATGATGGTCGCGCCGTCGAAAGCGTGGGTCGGCCCGCTCACGAAGCTGCTCGACGCAGAAATGGTGATGCCGAAGACCAACAAGGAAAAGGATCTGATCGATCCTTACCGGGATCAGCAATTCTGGCAGGTCACCGCGGCGGACGTGCTCGGTAAAATCGGCGATCCTGCGGCGGTTCAGCCGCTGATCAAGATCCTGCTCGATCCGACCAAAGCGGACGTGCAACCGACGGCCCTGATCGCGCTCGTGAAGATCGGCAAACCGGCCGCGGACGCCGCCGTCAAATTGCTGCAAGGCCAAGACGACGCGCTCAGTGCGTTCGCCGCACGCCGAATCAAAGAAACGACTGGGCAAGACGCGAAGGGCAAGCCGTACATCTCCACCGCGGCTTTGATCATCGGCACGGTCGGCCGCGGTGACACGATTGGTCCGATGATCGCCGCGCTGAAGAGCGAGACCGACGACGGCACCAAGGCCGTGATCGCACGCGAATTGGCGAAAATCCCGGCCACCGATGATTCCAAGGCCGCGTTCAAGAAGGCCTACGAGTCGATTCCGATCGATGCTGAAATTCCGCCGGCAGGCAGCGCGCTCGAAACGCTGACCGAGTCCGCAGGACAATTCTTCGATCCCTCCATGATCGATTGGTTGCTCGATCGCGCCGCCAAAGCGAAAGGTAGCGACGACGACAAGAAATCGCTGCAAAGCGCGATCACCATCACCGCGCTCAAGCTCGCGAAGCCCGATCAATTGCCGCAGGTCAAAGCCGCGGTCGACAAGTACGGGACGCAGCTCGAAAAAGACATCTACACGCAAGCGGCAGCCGAGCTCAAAGCGTGCGGCGATCGCGTCGCGTGTTACATCTCCGAGCTGCAAAAGTCGGAAAATCAGGATCGCGCCAAGCAATTCTCGGGCATCAAAGCCGGCTACATGATCGGCATCCTCGGCAACGAGCAGAACCGCGATCAGATCGTCGCCGGCATCGACTCGGTGAACAACGCGGCGGTGCGCTTCGTGGCGGCGGAAGTGATCGATCACTTGTCGCCGAAGGGTTCGAAGGATGCCGCGGCGAAACTGAACGCGGTGGTTCAGAAGAACGCGAAATCGCCGGACCGCGAGAAGTCCTCGGGCGATCAGCCGCTCAAGCAGGTCGCCTGCCGCTTGGAAGCGCGCGCAGGCTGAGCCACGGGTCATGTCGAGCATCCGCCTCGAAGTCGTTTCCGGTGTCAGTGCCGGGCGCATCTTCGACGCGGAACTCGACGTGATCCGCATCGGGCGCGCAGCGAGTAACGAGCTTTCGCTTCCCGATGCGCACGTGTCGAGCGAACACGCGCGCATCGTCAGCAGCGTCGACGGGTTCGTGCTCGAAGATCTCAGCAGCACGAACGGCACGTGGCTGCTGCGTGCGGGCGAACAGCACGCGCTGGGTGAAGGGCGGCGAGCGATGGCGCTCTCGCCCGGCGATC
>DASYCL010000577.1:0-3653 GCA_036500245.1 Polyangiaceae bacterium
GAAGCGTGGCGCGCGACGAGATCGTCGAAAGTGCGCTTCGTATCGAGCATGAGCACGGTGAGCGATCCGTTCAGCTCGACGCCGGCCTCGGCGAAGAGTTCGGGATTCACTGCTTGCTCTTCGCTGCTCATGGCACCCAAACCCAAACTGTCCGCGAGGCGCTTGGCCGGATCGATCGTGATGCAGAGCACGCGCCGACCTCGACGCGCAAAGCCGAGCGCAAGCGCGGCAGCCACTGTGGTCTTGCCAACACCGCCCGCGCCCACGCAGACGATCGTGCGTCGTTCGCGGAGCACGGGCAGCAAGGAAACCACGCGCCGCCATTTAGCACGGCAGGCGCCCGGACTTTCGTTTCCACAATTGCAAAAAACTTGGCCCACCCAGCCTGCTGCGCCGAAAAGCGAGCATGCCGGATTTCTCTTTCAACGAGCGGCACGACGCCGCTCAGCCCGAACGCCGAAAGTCCCGCAGCGAAAACACCTTGATTGCGCTGACGCGCCTGCTCGAAGCCACGCGACGCTCAGCCGAGCTCGAAGCCATCGCTATCGGCGACGACGCGGGGTTGCTCGTGGCCGGCGCCGGTGCGGCCGAATTGTGCGACGAACTCGCGGCCATAGCGCCGCTCGGTTTGGCGGCAAACGACACGGTTCCGACGCGAATGGACGTGCTGACACGCCGAACCGAGGTGCGGCGCTTGGCCGTCGACGGCGTGGAAGTCTTCATTTCCGGCCGCGGCGGCGACCCGGGCTCGGGGCTTGGCCGCGTCGCCGAGGGGTGCGCGCGGATTTTGAGCAAAAAACGCCTGTTGGCCCGCTGACCGAGGAGCCAACTCGAGCGTGCGGCAGCGCTGGGCAGGGTTAAGCTGCGACGGTCCATGAGCGGCTTCATCGATCTTCATTGTCACTACGTGCCCGGCATCGATGACGGCGCGCGCTCGAACGAGGACGGCATCGCGATGCTGCGCGGCCTGGGCGAGCTCGGATTTTCGCGCGTGATCGCCACGCCGCACACGCGACCAGGCATGTTCGACAACACGCGCGAGAGCATTCGCGAGGCTTTCGATCGCTTCGGATCGAGCTTGAGCGAGCCCGAAAAATTGCCCGCGCTCGATCTGAGCAGCGAGCACTATTTCGACGACGTCGTGTTTCGGCGCCTACTCGCGGGCGAAGGGCTACCCTATCCCGGCGGACGAGCGGTGCTGCTCGAGTTCTACGAAATCGATTTTCCGCCGATGATTCAGCACCGCTTACTCGATCTGCGCGTGCGCGGGCTCTTGCCGGTGATCGCCCATCCTGAGCGTTATCGATGCTTGTGGCGAACGCCGGACACGCTCGAGCGCATGGTCGACTCCGGCATCGGCGCCTTGCTCGACGTCGCGGCGTTGATCGGCAAATATGGCCGCAAAACCCAGAGCTGCGCCGAAGACTTGCTCGAGCGTGGGCTCTATCATGCGGCCTGCAGCGACGCGCATCGGCCGTCGGACGTAGCCGAGGTCAAGGCCGGGATCGAACGCGTGCGCGAGCTCTACGGCGATGACGAAGTGCGCTTCTTGCTCGCCGAAGGTCCAGCGAGTTTGCTCGACGGCGTGCTGCCCGAGTAGCGCGAAGAACTTGGCCGGACGAGTGCGGCACTGCTAACGGAGCGAGCAATGCGGAGCCTTCGGCGCAGAACGTTCGTCGTCAGCTGCGCGCTCGCAGTCACTGCGCTGCTCAGCGCTCGCGCCGCGACCGCGCGTGTCGGCGGTGAGAGCGAGTATACGAAGGCGCAAACGTACAGCGGCGCGCTTCGTTACTTACGGATCGACCTCGGATACGAAGTGATCGAGCGCGACCCCGACGCGGCGTACCTGATTTTTCGCTACCAATTGCCGGGAGAGAAAAAAGCGACTGCGACTGGAACGGTCGAAGTCGTCGAAGCCGAAGGCCACGTGCGACTGTTCGTTCAAATCCCGACCATGCCCGAGTATCACGAGCGGGTCCTGCGCGACGGCCTGGTGCGCAAGCTCCGAGACGAATACGGCGAACCAGTGCGAAAACCGCCGGCTACGCCGCCGCGCGACAAAAAGCCGGACGAGAAGAAGCCGGACAACGACGCGGACGCGGGCAGCGATTGAACCAGCCGCAAATGCGGGCACAGCCGGGATCCGCCGCGATTCACGCGGGCCTCGGTCAACAGAGTGGCCTTGCGCTATAAGCACGGTCGGCGATGGATCCCACTGAGCGCAGCTTGCCCGCGCAGATCGGCCGCTACCAGATCGAGCGCTTGCTGGGTCGTGGCGCGATGGGCCGTGTGCTCCTCGCGCACGATCCGGTGCTCGATCGCAGCGTCGCGATCAAGCTCCTGCGCGACGACTTGCAGATCCCGCCCGAGCAGCACGAGGCGCTGCTTCATCGCATGCGCCAAGAAGCGCGAGCTTCGGCGCGCGTGAGTCATCCGAACATCGTTTCGCTCCATGATATGGGCGAAGATCCAGAGCTCGGCTTGTGTTTGGTGTTCGAGTACGCCGAAGGGCTGACTTTGAAAGAGCGCTTACTGCGCGGTCCGCTCGGACCGGAAGCAGCGGCCAAGCTGGCGCGTGAAGTCGGGGACGCGCTGACGACGGCGCACAGCGCCGGCGTGCTCCACCGCGACATCAAACCCGAGAACATCATCCTCACGCCGACCGGCGCCAAAGTGGCGGACTTCGGCATCGCGCGGGTGCCCGATTCGACGCTCACGCGCGACGGCGGCTTGCTCGGGACTCCGGCGTACAGCGCGCCCGAGTGCATCCAAACCGGCAAATTCTCGCCGTTCAGCGACCAATTTTCGCTCGCCGCCACGCTCTACGAAGCGGTCAGCGGCCAGCGCGCGTTCCCGGGCGAAGACGCGATCGCCGTCGCGACGCGGATCACCAACGAAGAGCCTTCGCCAATCGCCGAGATCGCCGGCATCGACCCGCACGTGGACGAAGTGCTCGCGCGCGGGCTCAATAAAGATCCCGCCGCGCGTTACGAGGATGCACGCGCGCTCGGGCTCGCGCTGTCCGAAGCTTTGTTCCAAAGCCCGCGCAGCAAACAGCCGACTTTGCCCGATCAGCGCCACAGTTCGCTCGGACCTTCGCCGCACGAGAACCGCACCGCGCGGCTCGTGATCGGCGGCGCAGCGGTCGGCGCGCTGCTCGGTATCGCGGGATTTCAATTGATGCTCGGACTGCGCGAACCGGATCACACCGCGGAAGCCTCGCCGCAGAGCGAAGCCATCGATGCCGGCGCTGCGAGTAGCGCGACGGACCCCGCCGTCCGCGTGGGCGAAGCCCCCAAACCAAAAATCAAACCGAGCCAGAGCAAGCGCGAGAGCTCGACGCATGCAGGGCGCAGCGACGCCGGCGCCAGCGCGACGCCGCGCGGCGACGCGGGAAAAGCGCAGGAACTCGAGCCGTGAGGCGCGCGCGCGTGGCCGAACGAGTCGCGCTCGGAGCCGCGCTCAGTGGCGCGCTGCTCTTGCTCGCCACACCGAACACCGAAGCGCAGAGCGCGCCCGACGCGACGCTCGTGCCGTGGCCGCTCGGCACGAACGCGGACGACGTCGCGATGAGCGGCGGGCTCGTGCTCTTGCGCCAACGTGGCTCGCAGATGATCCGCGTGCCGAAGTCCGAATTTTTCATGGGCTCGAGC
>DASYCL010000578.1:0-21091 GCA_036500245.1 Polyangiaceae bacterium
CTCTTCTTTTCGCGCCGGAGCGCGCGCGAAGGCTGGCAGCCGAGTGCCCGGAAATAAAACAAAGTCAGCGGGTTCGCGCGGCTCCCCCCTTCGGGGATCACGAAGCGCGTGATCACGGTTTTCCAAAGAGAGGCGGCCACGTTGGAACTGACCGCCGCGCTTCGTGACACCCGAAGGGGTGAACAGGCGAAAGCCACGTCAGTAGAAGCGCGAGCGGCCAAGCGCTGATGTCCGCGCAGGGCCCAAAAACATCCCGGAGATGTGATGAACAGTCAGCTACAAATACCCCTCGGCCTGCAGCCGAAACATGTGCGCGTACTTGCCGTTCAGCGCCAGGAGCTCTTCGTGCGAACCACGTTCGATGATTTCGCCTTGCTCGAGCACCACGATCGTCTTGGCCATGCGCACGGTCGGGAAGCGATGCGAGATCACGATCGTGGTTCGACCTTTGGCGAGCTCGCGGAAGCGTTCGAATACGGCGTGTTCCGACTCGGCGTCGAGCGCGGCGGTCGGTTCGTCGAGCACGAGGATGCTCGCGTCTTCGCGCATGAAAGCGCGCGCGAGCGCCACTTTTTGCCATTGGCCGCCCGACAGCTCGCGACCCTTTTCGAACCAATGACCGAGCGCGGCGTCGAGCCCGCCGGGGAGCGAGCTCACGAGCTCGCCGGCTCCGCCGCGTTCGGCCGCCCGCGCGATACGCGCCTCGTCACTCAAATGGTCGACGCTGCCGAGCCCGATGTTTTCCCGTAATTTCAGCTGGTATTTGTTGAAATCCTGAAACAAGACTCCGAACCGTTTGCGCAGTTCGTCCGGATCCCAGCGCGACAGTTCGCGCCCGCCGAGCACGATGCGCCCTTCGCTCGGCTCGTACAAGCCCGCGAGCAGCTTCACGAACGTGGTTTTGCCAGCGCCGTTTTCGCCGACCAGCGCGATGCTTTCGCCGGGCGCGATCTTTAAATCGATGTGCCGGAGCGCCCACTCATCCTTGCCCGGATAACGAAAGCCGACGTTCTCGCAGACAATGCTCGAATCGACGTTCGCGCTTTCGGTGCCGCGGCGATCCGCGCGCTCGAGGGCGCGTCGTTCACTAGCTTCGGCGAGCGCGATGTAATCGAACAAGTTCGACATGTACAAGTTGTGCTCGTACAAATTGCCGATCCCGCTCAGCACGGACTGAAACGATTGCTGACCCTGGCGCAGCGACACGACGTACAGCGTCAAATTGCCGAGCGTGATCCGCGCGGCCACCGCCGCGAGCGCCAGCACCGCGTACGTCGCGTAAAATGCGAAGGTGCCAATCAGGCTGAAAACGTGGGTCAGGAACGCGCGCTGAATCGCGAGCTTCTTGTCTTCTTCGAAAAATGTTTCGGCGAGCGTGCGATAGCGCTCGAGCAAATGCGGGCCAATGCCGAACAGCTTCACTTCTTTGGCGTGCTCGTCGTTGGCGAGCACGTGCTCCAAATACAAAAGCCGGCGAGATTCGGGCGAACGCCAATTCCGAATCCGAAACGCGATCTTCGAATAACGCATTTCCGATAGCGTCGCGGGCAAGGTGGCGAGCAGCAGCGCGAGGACGATCCAGCCGCTGAAGCGCGCCAGCATCACCGCATAGCCGACCAACGTGACCGCGTTTTGCACCAAGCTGAAGCTCTCGCTGAGCAGCGCGACGGGCCGCGACGACGCTTCGCGCCGCGCGCGCGTCAGCTTGTCGTAGAATTCGGCGTCCTCGAAGAACGACAGATCCAAACGCAGCGCGCGCTCCAAGATTTGCACGTTTACGTCGGTGCCGAGCCGCGCGCCGAGCAGCGAACGCACGAGCCCTTGTCCGCGTTGATTCGCCGCCGCAAGCGCGACGAACAAAAGCTCGAGTCCGACCCATTGCAGCGTCGCGGCGCGATTGTGCAGCACGACCGCGTCGATGATGCGCTTGCCCGCGTACGCGACGAGCAGCGGCAAAAAAGCGCCGCTCGCCGAAAGCGTCGTCAAATAAAAGAGCAGCGACGGCGACGACGCCCAGACCAAAGACAGCGTGCGCCGCGTGTGCCCGAAGAGCTCCTTGGTCGCTAAGAGACTCGGCTTCGTCGGTTGAGTGGGCAGCGCTCGCAAGCGCGGGAAGTTAGCCCGTTTCGCGCGCTCCGCAAGCGTTCACATGTCGCAGCAGCGCGCGCCGCTCAGACAAATCGACCGTTCGTCAGTACCGCGACGCGGGCTACCAGTGCGCGCTCGGCTCTCCCCGCTGAACCCCAAAAAATCTCGGCGCTCTCGATACTCTTCGCGCCTTGGCGGTGTCATCTCTCCTCCTCTCATCTACCGTGCCGTCGAATCGCAACGAGAGAGTCGCGGCGCGGCGCGCTTTGGGGCAGGATGGCCGCGCATGAGTCGCAATCAGCCAGCCAAATTCAGCAAGAAAAGTCGCGAGACCAATGCTTCCATTTTGAGAAGCGCCATGCTTCGGCGGCTGCCACGCCAGCTGCGCGCGAGCGGAGAGATCGCGATTCCCGCCGTGCCGGGCCTGCTCGAGCACTACGTGCAGATGTTCGAGACCGTGTTCGCGTCACTCGGCCGAAAATTCAACGGCGAGGAGACGCAGCAGTTGCGCGCGCACCTCAAGAGGCGGCTGGACGAGGCGTTCGCGAGCTCGCCGTTTTCGAAGGTCGTGGTCAAATACGAGACTGATCCGCTGCCGAAGACCACGCTCACCTATCACGTCACGGTCGACGTATCGAGCATCGCCGACGAGTACGCCAAATGGGTCAATGGCCGAACTCCGCCGCTGTTCGGCTCTCATCCGGACATGAAGCTGATGGAGCTCGCGCGTTCGCTCGGCGCGCCTGCCGAGGTGCGCATCTTGGACATCGGCGCCGGCACCGGACGCAACACCATCGCGCTCGCCAAAGAGGGGTTTCCGACCGACGCAGTCGAACTCGCGCCAGCGCTGGCTGCGATCTTGCGCGCGGAGGTGCAGCAGAATGCGCTCGGCAACGTCCAGGTGTTCGAGGGCGACATCTTCGACCCGAGCCTCGAAATTCCGACTCGCCACTATCAAATGGTGGTCCTGGCCGAGGTCGTGGCGTCGCATTTTCGCAGCGTGGAGCAGCTGCGCCTACTGTTCGAGGCCGCGCAGGAATTGCTCGCGCCTGGCGGCTTGCTCGTGTTCAGCGGTTTCGTCGCGAGCGACGGCTACAAGCCCGACGCGGCCGCGCGCGAGCTGTCGCAGGTCCTGTGGTGCTGCCTGTTCACGCGCCGAGATCTGGCGGAGGCGGTGGAGGGCATGCCCTTCGAGCGCGTCTCGGACGAGTCGGTCGCGGAGTTCGAACGCGCGCATTTGCCGGAGTCCGCCTGGCCGCCGACGGGCTGGTTCAGTGAATGGACCGGCGGCCAAGATCTGTTCGATCTGCCGGAAGGCAAGCCGCCGATGGAGCTGCGCTGGCTCGTCTACCGCATGCTGGATTCGTGAGGCTGGATGCGGGTGCTGTTGAGGCAGGGCCAGGGCGGTGAGCGTTCAGCGCGTTTTGGTGGGTGTTTTTGAGCCCTGCGCGCGAATTGGCGCTTGGCCGCTCGCACCACCAGCAACGCGACTGGCGCCTGTTCGGTCAGTTCTAACGTGGCCGTCTTTCAATCAGCTGCGACGGCGACGGCGCGCGACGACGATTGCTACCGCGCCGAGCGCGGCCGCGAGGATGCCGTTGCTGTTGCGCGGCGGCGCGCCGAACGAACACTTGGCGGTGGTCGTCGTTTTTGAGTCTTTGGTCACCGTGCTCACGGTTCCGTTCACGTCCGCGTTCACGTTCACGTCGATGTTGAACGAGAATTCGGTCGCCAGTTGATCCGCGCAAGCTTGCAGGTCGCTCGCGTTGATGAATTGGCCGTCACAGAAGATCGCGCCGCCTTTATTCTGGCAGGTCGTGTTGCACGTCTGCACCGTGTTCGTCTTGCAGTCCTCGAAATTATTGATCTGACAGGCGATCAGGCAATCGCGGTTCACTTCCGCGATGCACTCGTTGGTGGTCACGCTCATGCACTTGGTGTTGCAGTCGCTCGATTGATCCGATTCGCTGCAGCTCGAGCATTGCTTGCTGCAGTCCTGCGAGCAACAGGCTTGGCACGCCGCCGCATCGCTGGTCGAACTGCACATCGAGGTGCAGTCGTTCGAACAATCCGAGACACAGACTTGATTCGAGCTCTCCGAGGCGATGCTGTCGCACTCCATCGAGCACGAAGTCTGGTGTGTTTGCGTGCATGAAGTGGTTTCACTCATGCTGCAGCTGGCGCTGCACATGGTGCTCGTCTGCTCTGCGCAGCTCTGCTCGACCGAAGTCGTCGCACAGGTGGTTTGGCAATCTTGCGTTGGCTTGAACTCGCATTGGGAGCTCGCGGTGAGGAATATGCCACCGCAGGCGTCGAGCTCCTTCGCTTGCGCCGCGCTGGGTAAAACCGACAACCCAAACAGCAATGCAGACGCGGATAACGTGGTGATTCGAACGCTCATGATAAGGCTCCCTCGGCTGGACAAAAGTGGCGCGAATGAGTCGCACTCTCGAACCTCGGCACTTGCAGCTTGCGTACCACCGGATCGAATTTTCGATCTCGCGCGACGAACGAAGCAGCCGAGCGCGGAATCAAACGTCGAGACTCTTTGTTGTTGAGCGTGATTTCGCGCGCTAGAACGCGCGATCGCGATCGCGCGGAGGACGCGTTTGCCTCAGTCACTCGGGCGCGCGCCGCAGTCACGATTGCGGCCGAGTGTCACGGTCAAAGCGTCACACTCCTTCGCGATCGAGGTCTCGGTGGCTGCCGCGGTCGCCACGCCCGCCACGTTTGTCGTAAGTCCCAGCCGGGACTTGCGTGCACCTCGGGCGAAGCGGCTGCGGCGGCGCCGCGTGCTTCACACGCCGCCCGAACTGTGGGATCTGTCGTCGAAACGCGCGTGCAATCGATCATCTCGGTTCGGAATCTGACCAAAACGTATGCCTCCGGCTTTCAGGCGCTGAGGGACATCAATCTCGAAATCCGGCGTGGCGAGATCTTCGCGCTGCTCGGGCCGAACGGTGCCGGCAAGACGACACTGATCGGCGTGATCTGCGGCACCGTGAACCCGAGCTCAGGCAGCGTCAGCGCGGACGGCCACGACATCATCAAAGACTATCGCGCGGCGCGTTCGAAAATCGGGCTCGTGCCGCAAGAGCTTTCGACGGACATGTTCGAAACCGTGTGGGACACGGTCACGTTCAGTCGCGGCTTGTTCGGCAAATCGCGCAACGATGCGCACATCGAAAAGGTGCTGCGTGAGCTTTCGCTGTGGGAAAAGCGCGACAACAAGATCATGACGCTCTCCGGCGGCATGAAGCGGCGCGTCTTGATCGCCAAGGCTTTGTCGCACGAGCCGCAGATCCTGTTTTTGGACGAACCCACCGCCGGCGTGGACGTCGATTTGCGACGTGACATGTGGCAGATGGTCCGCGCCCTGCGCGAAACCGGCGTGACCATCATCTTGACCACGCACTACATCGAGGAAGCCGAGCAGATGGCGGATCGCATCGGCGTGATCAACAAGGGAGACATCATCCTGGTCGAAGAAAAGACCGTGCTGATGGAAAAGCTCGGCAAAAAGGAGCTGATTTTGGCCTTGGAAGCACCGCTCGCGGAAGTGCCGAAGGATCTCGCGGACTACGAGCTCGCGCTTTCTGACGAAGGCAAACGGCTCACGTATACGTTCCACGCGGAGCGCGATCGCGGAAAGATCCCGACGCTCTTGCGCGAGCTTTCCGAACGCCAGATCGCGTTCAAGGATTTGCAGACGCGCGAGAGCTCTCTCGAAGACATTTTCGTCAGCTTGGTGAGACCGAAATGAATATCCACGCGATTCGCGCAATCTATATGTTCGAGATCTCGCGTACGCTCCGCACGCTATCGCAGAGCATCGCCGGCCCGGTGATCTCGACTTCGCTTTATTTCGTGGTCTTCGGCTCGGCGATCGGTTCGCGCATGACGCAAATCGAGGGCATTCGCTATGCGGCGTTCATCATTCCCGGGCTGACCATGCTTTCGCTCTTGAACGAGAGCATCTCGAACGCGTCGTTCGGCATCTACATGCCCAAATTCTCGGGCACGATTTACGAAGTTTTATCGGCGCCGATTTCATACATGGAAATCGTGCTCGGGTACGTCGGCGCGGCTGCGACGAAATCGGTGGCGCTCGGCGCGATCATTTTGCTGACTGCGCGCGTGTTCGTGGTCTATCAAATCGCGCACCCGATTTGGATGGCCACATTCCTCGTGCTCACGTCCGTGACGTTCAGTTTGTTTGGTTTCATCATCGGGCTGTGGGCGGATGGCTTTCAGAAATTGCAGCTCGTGCCGATGTTGATCGTGACGCCGCTCACATTCCTCGGCGGCAGTTTTTATTCACTGCGTATGTTGCCTCCGCTTTGGCAAAAAGTGACGCTGTTCAACCCGGTGGTCTATTTGATCAGCGGCTTTCGCTGGAGCTTCTACGACGCCTCGGACGTGAGCGTGGGCGTCAGCTTCGGCATGACGCTCGTGTTCATGTTTCTGTGCCTCGGGATCGTGAGATTTTTGCTGAAATCGGGCTATCGGCTGAAGACCTGAAATCACCAAGTGCCGGCGCCGAGCGACAACGCCGCGTAGCCGCCACGCAAACCGAAGGTCGGACCGCCGGTGATCGAAGCGTCGTCGGATTTCCAGCCGCGCGTCGGGATGCTGTACAAGCCGCCGACGCGAAGGCCGAGCGACCAACCGGAGCGCGCGTTCGCGATGTGCGAATCACGGCCGATTACGATGGTTTTGGCGATGATCGATACGCCGCCGACGAAGCCGTGGCGCGTCAGGTTCGCGCCGCGCGTGGGGCTCGCGACTGCATCATTGAAGGCTTGGTCGGCTTTGGAATTGATATCGAGACTCATGCCGTAGCCGCCGAGTGAAATCACCGGCGCAAGCAGAAAGCCGTTCACGCGCAAGAGTTGATAGCCAAAATCGACGGTGCCCCACGCGCCACTGGCGGAGACTTGAGTCGTGCCTGCGGGGCCCATCGGGCCGTCTACGCTGCGCGCGAGGACGCCCGCGCCGGAGCCACCGAGCAAGAAATGCCCGAACAACCCAAAGCCTTGGCCGCCGAGGATCGGAAACACGATCGGCAGTTTTTTACCGTAGCCGTTCGCGCTCAAGCGATCGTTCACGTCGTTCATGTCCATCATCAGTGCGCCGCCGAAGGCGTCGATGGCGACGAGCTTCGGTGTCGGGCTCAAGGCTGGCGCGGGCGGATTGAGCGGCTTGCCTTGCGTTTCGAGAGAAGGTCCCGTGAGCGGCGGAGTGTCCTGCGCCGAGGCGACGGCAGTCGCGAGTAAACCGGAGAGCGTGAATGCGAAGCCGAGCGAACGAAGGAAAAAGCGATTCATGGATCTCCTCGATTGCGGGCTAAGCAAGTCCGAGGCCGAGCGCTTTTCGCCGCTAAATTCCGAAAAATCCGCTGCTCGCGTGGGACGATATTGCCGTGCCATCTCGCCTCGCGGCGCGAGATCGTGTGGCACGCGGGCTGCGTGAAAACGCGCTCTCGCGAGCTCAGCGATTGAACAGCGCGCTCGAGGCGCGGCGCGTGAACAGCTCGTTCGGGAAAGCGACTTGCAACGCTGGCCGTTCGTTCGGCCCGAAATAGCGGAGCTCGCTGGTCTCGCCGGGATCGCCGCCGAGAGAGCCGCCGACTACGCGGCACTCGAACACGACGGTCAGATATTCGGTCAGGTCGCCGTGCGGGTAGCGGACGCGAAACGCTTCGCCGCCGAACACGCCGATGATGCCGACGACGTCGACCTCGAGCCCGGTCTCCTCGCGCACTTCGCGAATCAAGCCGAACGCGGGGCTTTCACCGGGATCGAGCGCTCCCGCAGGTAGATCCCACTCGCCGTTGTCGGCGCGACGCAAAAACAAAACCTCGCCGCGCTCGTTGCGGATGATGGCGGCGACGGCGCAAGTGAGCAAGAGATCGGTGCCGACGTGGGCGCGCAGTTTCTTCAAGTACGGAGAGATCGGCATTTTCACGGCTTTCGCTCGGCAACGCGAACGCTGCAAGTCGTACACCGCGCGACCATCGGATTGCAGACGTCGCTCGACGAAGATTTGGCACGCCCGAAGGGATTCGAACCCCTGACCGGCGGGTTAGAAACCCGCTGCTCTATCCGGCTGAGCTACGGGCGCGTGCTCGCGAAAGTGTCATCGTGAACTGAAACGCCTGGCATCCTTTCGGGCAGCCTGTCCCTTGTCAAGCAGGGATGGCCTCCATCAAACGTCGCGATTTTTGGCGTTATTTTCCGCGGCGCTGCACGAGCGACTACCATGGCCGGCTGTGAAAGTCCTGCTCGTGAACCCCAACCGAGAGCGCATGCCGTGGCCGGCTCTTCCCGTCGGCATGTGCACGGTGGCGAGCGGGCTCGCCGCCGCGGGACACGAAGTCGAAGTGCTCGATCTGATGTTCGTGAGCGATCCGGCGCGCGAGACGCTCGCGCGCGTGAAAAAGAGCGACCCGGACATCGTCGGGCTCAGCATCCGCAACATCGACAACTGTAACTTCGAAGTCCCCTATTTTTATCTGACCGACATTCGCGACCAAGTGGTGCGCTCGATCCGCAGCGCGTCGAGGCGCGCGAAGATCGTGGTGGGCGGCAGCGCCGTGAACGTCTCGCCTGCGGACACGTTCGCGTTCTTGGAAGCCGACTACGCGCTGGTCGGCGAAGGCGAAGAAGCATTGCCGGATTTCTTGCGCGCGCTCGAAGACGGCACGCCGCTGTCGCGCGTGCGCGGCTTGCTCGAACCCGGCAAAGGCAGCAAGAAAGCGTTGCCCGTGCTCGACACCGGCCGGCTCTTGCGCGGCGAGCCGCCGGCGGGCCGCGCCTTGGTGCATGATTTCGCCAAGTCCGCGCGCAGCGAAGCTTGGAATTGGATCGATCTCAAGCAATACGCGGCGCACGGCAGCCCCTATTCGATTCAAACCAAACGCGGCTGCGCGCAGAAGTGCTCGTACTGCGTGTACAACAACATCGAGGGCCACGCTTATCGCTTGCGCGATCCGGTCGAAGTCGTGGACGAGCTCGAAGAAGCCGTCAAAGGTCACGGCGTCAAAGCCATCGATTTCGTCGATTCGACCTTCAATCTGCCGCTCTCACACGCTCGCGCGATTTGCGAAGAGCTCGAACGCCGCCCGCTCAACGTCGAACTATCGACGATGGGCTTGAACCCTGCCGGCGTCACGCCGCAGCTCGTCGAAGCGATGAAACGCGCCGGCTTCAAGAGCGTGATGTGCACGCCGGAGAGCGCCTCCGAAGTGACGCTCAAAACGCTGCGCAAAGGCTTTCAAAAACACGCCGTGATCCGCGCGGCGCATGCCTTGCGCGAAGGCTCCTTGCCCACGTATTGGTTTTTCATGTTCGGCGCGCCCGGCGAAACCATGGACACCGTGCGCGAGACGCTCGCGTTCTGCGAAGAGCACATCGCGCCGAGCGACATGGTCCTGTTCTCGACCGGCATTCGCGTCTACTCCGGCACGCCGCTCGAGCGCGCCTGCAAAGACATGGGCTGGTTCGCCGAAGACGATCCGCTGTTCTTGCCTTCGTGGTTCCTCTCGCCCGAACTCGACTTGAACGAGCTCTATCAAACCTTGATGCGCGCCGCCGCGGTGCACCCGAATTGGATGACCAACGCCGAAACCGTGGTCAGCCCCGCGATGAACGCGATGATGAAAGGCGCCTTCCGCGCGCTCGGCTGGAAAGGCCCGTTCTGGAAGCACTTGCCGCGCGTATTCGGACTCGCGAATCGCTTCGGCGTGCGCCAACGCGGCCTCGAGCAACACGCCGCGAATCTGCGGAAGGTGACTGACGTGCGTCACTATCGCGGGTGAGTAGTTTTTTTGCAGGCTCCCCTGCAATTCCTGCGCACGGCGGCCCTGCGTGCGCTCATGCGCTTGGCCACTCGCGCATCTGGATGCGCGGCGGGCGCCTGTGCGGTCAGACTCTTGTTGGTGTGTGGCTACTGACCAAAACCGTGATCAGCCGCGCGAGTCTGATGCTTTGTCTTATTTCCGTGCATGCAACTGAAAGCCTTCGCGCGCGCCCCGGCGCGAAAGAGAGAAGAGTAGCGCGTGGCTCAACTGTGCTGTTTGTTTGGGGGGCGTGGGCACTGTGACGACCGCGGGCAAGCAGAGCTCGTCGCAATGCTCACTTTGTCCCGGCTCATTTCGGCGGCGGGACCGGCGGGATTTTGAATTCGTCCCAGGCGGGGGTGAGGTTCGTGGTCATCGCGCCTTGGTTCCACAGATACACACCGTCGAAGGTTTGGAGCTCGTGCGTCGTCGTGTCTTCGACGATGCCCGTCATGTAGAGCTGCGACGAGCGGCGATCGGGCGGGCTCACGCCGGGCACGTCATCCATCATGAATTGTCCTGGGTATGCGCGCGCTGACGAGAAAATCAGCCAATAGAAATTCTTACCACTGTCGGCTTCGACGTCGGGTGACCACTTGGGCCAGCTGTTGATCACGCCGGGACTCTTTTGCCCGCCGCACACGGGGGGATCGTTCGCGGCGAGGCGCGTCGCTTTGCCGCCGGTCGCGGGGATGACGTTGATCTCGCCGTCCGCGCGATAATAAATCGCGGCCGCATCGATCGGCCCCACGCGGTTGAACGCGACCAAGTGATCGTCGACGCTGAGGCTCGGATAGTACTCGGCTACGCCGGGCTCGGCGGCGCCGGCGAGCGGCGTCACTGCGCCGCCCGCGCCGTCGTTGAACGGCACCACGTGAATGTTCACGTCCGCATTTCCGCTGCCGATGCGCCCGTCTTGCTCGACGTCGGCGGACGTATAAAACACGTTCTTGCCGTCGTGGCTGAACGCGGGTGAAACCACGGACGCGGTTTCGCCCGTGAGCGTGAGCCGCCCCCAAGCCGTTTTTTCGGCCGCTGCGATCGCCGTGTCCGTCGCAGTCTCCATGCCCGCCGACCACGGAATGCTCGCGGCGGTGTCGAGATCGAACCACGCGATGGTCGTCTTCGGTGTGGTCGCGCTGCCCAAGCTGAAACCGACGTCAGTGGTGCGCCCGCCGTAGGCAGACACGGCCAAGTGCTTGCCATCCGCCCAATGCGATTTCGAGAAGCTCAACATGCCGAGCCACGGCTGATTGAGCAGCGTGGCCGCGCCGGCAGTGACGTAGCTCGGCTGTTGCCCGACGCTGTCCGCTTGGATCGACGCGACCACGCCGTTCCACGGCCACAAGTCCGTAAACGCGACCGCATTGCCGTCGGGTGTCGACGTGTGGCACCCGATGCACTGCACGGCGCCGGGCGGATTTTTGATCGCGCCGGGATCGGGCGAAACGCGCAGCGCGGTGCCGTCGACGGCGATGATTTGCCGCTGCACTTGCGGGATCTTGAGCGCATCGATCACGCTCTCATCCCCGACGTGAAAGCCGACGAGTTTGCTCGTATCCGGATTGATCGCGGGCGAAGTGCTGGCCCAATAAACCAGGGAACCACCCGCGTAGACCGGCGCGATTTGAAATGTTCCTTTGGTGCCCGAAGGTTTCCCGGGCGAAGCCGCGTTCAGCCCGCGGATCGTGACCGTGATCGGTTTCATGTGAACGTTGTTGGCGAGCCCGGTCCAAATGATTTTGGGCAGCGCGTACGTCGTGGCCGTCGTGTAGACGACGAAGTCATTCGCTTCGGCGTCCGCGTGCAGGCGAATTTCCCACAAATTCTCGCCCGCAAGCGGCTGAAATCGAAAGCGCGGGCGCAGCCAATTCGCAGGGAATAAAGATCCCGGATCGCTGCCTGACGCGAGCTGCGGCTCGAGCACGCACGCGCCCGAGGTGCCCATGTTGTCCGGCGCGCCGAAGAGCATCGCGGCGTTCGCGGGCACCGGCGTCGGCGCTTGGTCGTCGGTCTGCGGCATGGCCGGAAAGTCCATGCAGTTCGAAGTGCAATTCGGCGTCGGGCGATCGGGGGCTCCAGCTTCGGGCATCGAGCCGTCGCCGGTGTTGATGTTCGGCGTCATGCCGGCGTCGTAGGGAGTCGTGCTCACGTCGTTCCCGGCGTCGGAAACTCCCGCGTCGGGCTCGGGTGTCGAGACGTGCATGCCGTTGTTCGGCATTTGCGTTGCCGAACAACAGATCGCGACGAAGCCGCCGAAGAGCAACCCGAGCGAAGTCTGTGCGCGCATGCATGCGGGTGTGTCCGGTTTCGCGCAAATTGATCAAAAAGACGCCCGCGATTCCGTGGTTTCTTCGCTGGCTGCGCGATGGCGCCAATGTAGGCGAGGGTGCGTAATCGCAGCAGCGATTGAAATAGCTCAACTTTCGTCGAGCCACTCGAGCGCGATCGGCAAATAGTTCGCGAACGACGGCGTGAACGCGTGGCCCACCGGTCCGAGATCGAGAAAGCGCGCGTGAATGCCGACACGCACCGCGCGCGCGGCTTCACGCTGCATCGCGTCGTGCATCATGTCCCAGCTGCCGGCGCTGAGCAGCACGCGCTCGACGCCGTTTTCGGCGAGCAATTGTCGATTCAGCGAGACCCTCGCGCCGATCAGCATCACACGTCGATATGGGTTGGGTGTGCTCTGTGCGAGCTCGAGCGCGCGGTAAGCGCCGAGTGAGTAGCCAATCAAGGTGCGACCGCGCGTCTCGTCCGCGGCGATGGGCAACGCGCTCTTCGCGCGCTCGACAGCCCGAGCGACCGCGCTCGCAAACCCAGTTTGCGGCCAGCTCACGCCGCCACCCGTGCAACGCTGACTTGCACGCGGACAAACCAAATTCGCGTTCTCCGTCACCTCGGCGGCGAAATGGCTGCACGTGCGAATCGGTTCGCCGCACATGCCGTGAAGCAACACCGTGATCGGTCGTGCTTCGCTCGCGCGCGCCGGAAATATCACGACGCCAGGCAAATCCGCCGTTTCCGCGAGTTCGATCACACGCGGCTCTGCGGCCCCCGCGCGCCGCGAAAGGACGAACCAGGCAAACCCAACCAAAAAACACACGAGTCCCTTCGCGCCGAAACGACGCGCACGCGCATGCGCCATCACGAGCCTCCTCGGCCTTCGCCGATCGCGAAGCGCGAACGCTTCGCACGCGCGTGCTCACGCGCATCGTGAGCGGCCGCGTCGATGACGGCGCTTCAGCTACTCATCGCCGAGTCGAGGCGAACTGTGACGCGCGCTGCGAGCGTCGCGCGCGTGTGCCCGAGCGTTTCGGCTGCTCGAGAGATTTTTTTGATGGTCACGCGGCGTGCGCGTTGCGGCAAAGCCTTCGGCGTCGCGTCGCGTCGCGACTTGCGCGCTACTTCCCGCTGCGCGACTCGATCGACGGCTTGCGCGCTACTTCTCGTGGCGACTCGAGCGACGGCGCGGGCGACGCGATCGAATCGGAGAACTCGGTCGAAACCGGCGCGGGGTGACGCGCGGCCTGGGGCGGCTTCGGCGCACTCAACGTCGTCGTGCTCGAATTGTCGGGCAGTGGCGTTGCAGTCGGCGTCGGTAGCGCGCTCGGCGTGGGCAATGCGCTCGGGTCTGGGCTCGGCGGCGGATTCAGGCCGGCGCGAGCGTTCGTCACTTCGGGGGCAGCGTCGCCGTTGGGATCGAGCGCGCGGGCGCGATCCAAGCCGTCGAGGCATTGCCGCGCATCGCCGTGCGCGCATTGCTCGAGTGCCAAGCGGCGCAGTGCGCGTCCGCGCTGTTCCGGCGAAAGGGGTGGCTCCGGTCGCAGCTCAGGCTCGGGTTTCGCGATCTCGGGCGCGTGCTGTCGATGCTCGGAATAGAGGAGCGCGCCAGCGCCGAGCGCGATCAAACCGAGCACGCCGAGCATCAGCTCGGCGGCCCAGCGCTCGCGCAAAAATCGGCGCAAACGCGAGACGCGCTTTCGCACGCGTGGCGCCGGCACATTGGCGTCGCGCGCGATTTGTTCGAGTTTTTCGCCGTCGCCCTCGCGTAGCATCCATTCGAGCGTGTGTTCGGCGTCCGCGTCGGGAAGCTTCTGCTCGGCCCAGCGTAAGATGTCGCGCGCCGAGAGCGGCGCTTCGGCGGCCGCGGGTTCCGCGCTTTCGTCTTCGGGCACTTCGCGCGTGCGGCGCCGGAAATGGTCGAACACTTTGTTGCGCGCGACTGCGAATACGAAGCGTCGAAACTCTTCGGCGTCTTCGGGCACGCGCGGCGCTGACAGTACGTCCGCCAGCGCCGCTTGGACGACATCGTCCGCATCAGCGGCCGGCACGCGCCGTCGCACCACAGCCTCGACGGCCTGGCGCAGCGCAGGATCGGCGAGGCGCGCGCGCTTGTCTTCAGGCTGTTTTGCCGCGAGGCCGGCCGGCATCACCATGTTCGTTCTTCGTCATCGGCCGAGGCCCCGAAAGTGTGACGGGCAAATCTCGATTCTTCCGATATTACGGGTCGACCTTGCCAAACCTCCTTGCTGGCTGAGCGGTTTTTGGCGTCACGCGGACGCTCACTCGCGTTGATAGGTGCCGATGATTTCGCCCCAGGCGAGCACGTGATTTTTCATGGCGTCGAGCACGTCCGAGCGACCCATGCCGGTGTCCAAGTCGAGCGCGCGATCGAGCGCGAAGACTTGGAAGTGATAGTGATGCACACCGTGGCCCGGCGGCGGCGCGGCCGGCGTGTAGCCGAGCTCGAGCTTGCTGTTTTGTCCCAAGCGATAGTTTTGTTGCGACTCGGCGTCCAAATCTTCGGCCGCGCCGGGCATGCCGTAGACGAGCCAATGCAGGTACGGTTCCGGAAACGGCGCGTCCGGATCTTCGCAAATCACGAGCAGTGATTTTGCGGCTTTTGGTACGCCGTGGAAACTGATTGGAGGCGGTGCGCCGACGCCGTCGATGGTGCACGAGATCGGCAGTGCCGTATCCGCGTCGAAGGCGACGCTGCGCACGTCGATCGACGGCGCGATGCCTTCGGCAACCTTGTGTGCCGCGAGCTTCTTTGCACCCGCGTGAATGCCGCTGATCGCGTGACCCGCGGCGACGCTCACTTCATGTGCGATTCCCATGCGCCACGAATCTGCACGAAGCGTACCGGCCGGAGTGCGCAAAGAGCGCATGGATTTCGCTGCAATTCGCGCGCGGATTGCGGCGCATTTCGTCGCATGTGGCGCTTCTTCGAGCGACGCTCGGGCTTGGGTCTTTCGCTGGTTTCGTGGTACGCACGCGGCGGGTTGGATTCGCGCTTGGCGCTCTTGGAGGAAGAATGCGTGCATTGGTTCGAAATACGGTGGTTTTGTCGCTGCTCGTCGGGCTCGCTACGGCAGTCGGTTGTAGTTCGAGCGACGATTCGGGTTCGGGTGGCGCGGGCAACGGGGGCTCAGCCGGCAGCGCAGGCAGCGCGAATCACGGGGGTAACGCGAGCAGCAGCGCGGGCACGAACAGCGGCGGCTCTGGAGGTCACGCGGGCAGCGGCGCTGGCGGTAGCGCAGGCTCCGAAATTGGCGCAGCAGGCGAAGGCGGCGCGAGTGTCGGCAGTGCAGGCGCGGATGAGGGCGGCGCGGCGGGTGAAGGCGGCGCGGCCGGTTCGACGAGCGCTCCGCAAGCGTGCAATGAGGTCCTGCTCTCGGGTGCGTCGATCAATGCGACCTACTCTACCGCCACTCCGCCGACGCTCGCGTACGGCACGATTCAGGCCGGCACGTATCAGTTGAGTGCGGCCACGATCTACGCCACCGGTACCGGCACCATCGAAGTGACCGGCCTGCTCGAGGTCACTGTGTCGAATCAGACCGCGACGCTGATGTCGATCGATTCACGCGGCATTCGCACGACTATCTCGGTCGTGATGGGACAACCGTCCACCGTGGCGCCGACCAGCGAGACATTGGTCTGCTCTTCGGATCCTGCGTTCGCCGCGTCCGTCGGGCTCGACATCAAAGCCACGATGTCCTACGGCGTAAGTGGCAGTAACCTTACGCTCTACTTTGCATCGACGATGCAACTACTCACGTTCACGCTGAAGACCTGAGCTTACGTCGCGCTACGGCTTCAATTGGCTGCGATACGCGGCCTCGTCGAAGCCGACCAGTGCGACGCCTTTGCCGAGCACCACGGGGCGCTTGATGAGCTTGCCGTCTTTGGCGAGCGCGTCGAGCGCCTCGGCCTCGGTCATGTTTGGCAATCGCTCGCCGAACTTCCCGTCGCGGTAGGACGCGCCCGACGTGTTGAACAGTTTCTTGAGCGGAATGCCCGCGCCCTTCAGCGCCTCGCGCAACTCCGCCTTTGTCGGCGGATGTTCGACGATGTGAATCGATTCGAATTCGATGCCGTGCGTGCCGAGCCATTTCAGCGCCTTCTTGCAGGTGCTGCATTGGGGGTATTGGAAGACGCGGAGTTTTGCCATGGTGAAGTCGCAGACTATCCCGTTTTCCGGCGACCGATGAGAACCAAGAGAAGTGCGCCGACGAGCCACACGGGTGAGCGCGGGGAGGGTTCTTGTTTTGTCTCCGAGCACGAACAGCCGGAGCTGTCGCCGCGCGTGGGGCTGTTTGACTTGCGCGTCTGCGCGCCGGCTTGGCTCGAGACGCCGCCGGCACTCGCGCTGTCCGTTCCGGAGTCAGCCGCGCCGCCCGCGCCGTCTCCACTATCTCCCGAGTCGGGTGGTTCGAGCATCGAGCATTTGCCGAGTCGGCAGGTTCCGGTCGAACATGCGGTGCCGTCGGCCGCCGAGCTCAAGGGGCATATCCCCGTGCTTGGATCGCACGCACTCACGAGCTGACACTCACTCGCCAGCGCGCAAACGACCGGCTCGTATCCGACGCAGGTTCCGGCAACGCAGGAGTCAGTACGCGTACAAGCGTTTTGGTCGTCGCAAGTCGAGGCGGCGTTCATCGGTTGACAAGTCGCATCGCAACACGTCGCGCTGCCAACTGAAGCCGGATCGCAGGCCTCGCCGGCCTCGAGCTTTCCGTTGCCGCAGCTCCCGTGTAGCGCGCTGGCGAGCGAAAAGCTGCCATCACCGCTCACTCGTTTCACGAACACGTAGGCCTGTTCGCTCATCGCCGCGGTGAAAGAGATGAACTCACTGACGCCGTTTCCCGGGTTCGTACTCGACGCCAAGATGATTGGATTGCCAAAGGGGTCTGGTCGATCGGAATAGAGGTAAAGATCGAAATCGGCGCTACTTGGTACGTCGAGCTTGAGCGACAAGCCATCCCCCGTTTGCAGCAACACGTGCCACCCCCAAGCGCGCGGTTCCCACTCGATACGCGCCGGGGCAGCGCGTACGGTGCCGGTGATTTCGGCCGAGAGCGGCAGCAGTACGGCTTCGATCGACGCATCAGGGTTCAAGATCCCAAAGCCTTCGAATGGGTCCTTCGGTGAGGCCGCGCGACCGAGCGACGGATCCGCGCCTGCATTTTGCTCGCGCGCTTGATTCAGCTCGGTCGCCGCTGCCAACAACAGGAGCTTGAGGTTGAGCGCGTCATCCGCGTCGCCGAAATGCCAGATCTTGCCGATTTTTTCTTGGGCTTCAATCAAGAGCGCCGCGCTGCCCGCGACAAATGGCGTGGCCATCGACGTGCCCTGGAGTCCAGTGTAGTCGTCCGGTGCGAGATCGGGAAAGCCGGTGGTGTTCGCGTCCGCGGTGTTCGAGTCCGCTGCGAGAATCAGCGAGCGATAGCTCGAACCACCGGGCGCGACGAGGTCCGGCTTTTGGTCTTCATCATCCGGTTCGGTGCCAGCGCTGGAGTAGATGGTGAGTTGATTCGCATCGTTCACCGCGCCTACCGTGATCGCGAGCCCGGCCCGGCCGGGATCGGGCGTGCCAGTCACCGTGCCGCCGTTGCCGCCCGCGACCACCACGACAATGCCGTTGTCGACGGCGGTGTCGACTTTGGCGCGAAAGGATTCATCGGTCCCGTCAGTGCTACTCAAGCTAATATTGATGATTTGAATGTTCTCGGTGACACTTCGACTCACGAGGTCGTCTAACGCCGCGCCGGCCTCGTTCGAACTAGCGATTCCCTGATCGGTGAAGACTTTTGCCCCAAACCAACGGCAGTTCGCCGCCACACCGCGGAGCGCGTTGAAGCCATCCCCGACCGCCGGATAGTTCGCGACCTGGTTTTCGACCGCGAAATTCCCGATCTGGGCGGGCGACGTTTGCGTGAGACAATCGCTATAGCGAGCGGCTGAATCGTTCGCCGTCGCGTTCGAGATCGTTTCGGGTGAGGGGCCATTCGCCATGCCGAATTGCGACCAGCTGTCGATTCCGTCGCTGGCGTCCACGGCGAAGAAAGTGGTCGTTGCGGCGCCACTCCAAACTGCGTTGCTCGACACCGAGAGCGGAGTCGCTCCGTTGAAATAGTTCGGCGTGTGAATTGGGCTCGGCAAAAAACTGCCCGCGGCGGTCGCGCTCAGATCTCCAGAGTTCGTATAGCGCAGCGTGCCAGGGCCGAGTCCGAACGCTTCGCCCGAGCCAACCGCGATCGAGGCGACATGCGTGCCATGTCCGTCGACATCTCGCGCTTCGGTCGCGGCGTCCGTACTGTAGTCCACGAAGCCTGCCATGCGTCCCGCTAGATCGGGATGACTGCCATCGAGACCCGTGTCGATGAACGCAATGGTCGTCGTGGGGTCACCGGAAAATCCGGCACTTACAGCGGCGAAAAGAGGCGCCCAAATTGGCCGTACCCGAGCTCCGCGTGTGGCTTCGTCTAGCTGGCTGCTGAGTCGCCGTGGCGCAGCCATGAAATGCAGCGCAGCGCCGAGATCGGCGCGCAGCCGCTGCAGGTTTTTGTGTGGCGCGATGCCCGTCCAACCGTAACTGACGCGCGAGAAGACATGCTGGACGCGGCCGCCGTCGCGCGCGAACGCGGCGAGCAACGGTTCGGTTACGGCTTGCTCGAGCACCACCTCGAGCGCCACTTCCGTCGATGTCGAAGCTTCGAGCTCGTCATCGATGCGATTTGCGTTGCGGTCGCGCGCGCTGAAATCGGGCAAGCGCGGAGCGATGCGAGGTGGGGCGGGCAAAGCGGATGCCTGAGGATCCCGACTGCCGCGCGTAACGTCACCGTTTGGCGTGCAGCCGAACACGAATCCTGCCGTCGCTAGGCCCACGACCAAGCTGGGTGGCGCCGTGAGCTTCCTCATCGGGTCTCAGCGCGTGCCCTGCAGCGTGAATCGGCCGTTGCTTCGTTCGAGTGTTGCCGAGCCACCCGCGCCACTCGAACCGCTCGTTCCGTCGGCGCTGTTCGCTACGAACTGGGTCATCTCGCGCGCCTCGGCCGAATCGGGCGGTACGATTTCGAGCAGCTTTTTGAGGTGGTGTCGCGCTTCGTCTTTTGCTCCCGCGTTGGCCGTGAGCAAAATCAGATCGACACGAGCGAGCTTGTGCTTGGGATCAATGCGGAGTGTTTGCAAGAAGCCTTCGCGCGCATCGCGATAGCGCCCGAGTTTGTCGTCGCAATATGCTGCGCTGAAAGCTGCTTCCAGGTCGTTTGGATTGACCTTCAGCACGTTGCGAAAGTGCGATTCTGCATCTGCGAATTGGCTGAGCGCGAGCGCAGTGCGGCCGAGCAAGCGATCGGCCTCCGCTCCGCGCCCGAATTTCAGCGCGTTTGCCGCGTGGTCCGCGCAAGCATGCATTTGATTGGCATCATATTGCACGCGGGCCAGCGCAAGCTCGGCGTAGCCGTTCGCAGGGCTTTGCGAGAGCGCCAGCTGCGCGGTTTGCTCTGCGCTATGCGCTCCAGCGCGCGCCTCGGCCTCAGCGCGTTCTCCTAGCAACATCGTTTGGTTTGGGCAGGTACGCGGCGCAGCGTCGAGCAGGTGACTGGCTAGCCCGTAAAGATCGGCGTCGAGCGCCGCTCGCGTGGCGGCTTCGATGCACGTGCAGGTGTCAGGCCTGGCGCAGATCGAGCGCACCGCACGGCTTGCAGTTTTAGGCTGTTTCGCGGCTTCTAGCGCTGCAAAGAGCGGTGCGAGCAGCGTCTGATTTTGCGCGACCTGACGTTGATGGCGTACGCGCTGCACGAGCAGCATGCTGCATGCAGCGAACACGGCTGCGGCCAGCGTCCCTCGCAGCAAGCGTTTCATCGATGCTGCAACTTACACTGACTGGTTCGAACACCGATTGCAAAATCGAGCGCTTCTGACTTCGCGCGTTGAATGGGTCGCGTCAGTCGAGATCACTGAATATTGCAGCAATTGGCGTAGGCGCGCGTCGTGGCGCTGGTGCCCGTTGTGCAGGTCCACTCGCCGTTGCCGCTCGCGACGCCATTGATCGTCTGGCAGAGTGAAATCGGACCGATTGTAACAGCCGGGCTCACGCTCCCGGGAACCTGCTGATCTGCCGTGGTAAGCACGAGACGGACGCACACATTCTCGTAGCTACCGGTGAGTGCGACGTTACTCGCGCAGCCGCCACCGGTCATCACTTGGCCGGCTCCGCAAGCTACCTGCGCGGAAGTTCCGGTGACTGGATCCGAAACAGCGACGGAGCAGCTCAGAGTGGGGGCTACGCAGTTCGGCGCACCAGCGGCGAAGCCCTTCAGGAACAAGCCCGCGCCGCACAGGTCGGGAAGACCGGTGAGTCCGGCGAAGGGCACGGTGCCAGCATTCATCGCGTACGGCACGCTCGTGATTTCTTGGCGCGGCGTCATTTCGTCGTCGCTACCTACGGTGACCCCGAGATAGCGGACGCTGCCGTCGAATATGCCAGCCGGGAGCGTCGTTACGTCGCCGAGCTGCGCGGAGAAGTAGCCGTCGTCTAAGCTGATGTTTTGCGTTTCGGTCCAAAGGACGTCTGCGTCGGCGCTCGCCTTCGGGTCGTCGTAGATGGTGAAGGTGATGGCCACCTTGCTCGAGAGAGGACTGCCGTCCTTATCGAGGATGCGACCTTGCTGCGTGAGCGAAGCAGGAACCGGTGGCGGAGGATCCGCAGCGAGCGCCGATACACTCCACAGTGCAGCAGCCGAAAGAGCAGTGCCAGCTACCCAGCGCGCAATCCTCGTGTTCATGGCCATCCTGTATTACTCCCGATCTAAAATGCTAGTTTGCCGAAAAAAGACAGCGTGCGATGCTGACTACTTCTGCGAAGCGCCG